>NZ_QETJ01000048.1:0-32009 GCF_003105095.1 Pseudomonas sp. NDM
GCCTGCTCGCGATAGCGTTGGGTCAGTAACATCAATGCTGCACGGACGGACGCAATCGCGAGCAGGCTCACTCCTACATGGGGTTGTGCGTGGGCAGAGGGTTAGGCAGCCTGCTGAAACTGCTGCCGATACTGGTTAGGCGACAGTTCAGTGTGCTGGCGGAACAGTCGCGCAAAGAAGCTCGCATCGTCGTAACCGACCTCATAACTGATGGTCTTGATGCTTTTGCGTGTGCCCGAAAGCAAGCCCTTGGCGGTCTCGATGCGCAGGCGCTGCAAGTAGTGCAGCGGCTTGTCGCCGGTGGCGGTCTGGAAGCGGCGCATGAAATTGCGGATGCTCATACCGTGCTCGCGGGCGACGTCCTCGAAGCGGAACTTGTCGGCGAAATGTTCTTCGAGCCAATGCTGGATCTGCAGAATGATCACGTCCTGGTGCAGTTTCTGCCCGCCGAAACCGATGCGTCCCGGCGAATAGCTGCGCTGTACTTCGTAAAGAATGTCGCGGGCCACGGCCTGTGCCACGTTCGAGCCGCAGAAGCGTTCGATCAGGTAGATATACAAGTCGCAGGCCGAGGTGGTGCCGCCGGCGCAGTAGAGATTGTCGGCATCGGTCAGGTGCTTGTCCTGATTCAGATAGACCTTGGGGAAGCGCTCGGCGAATGCATTGAAGAAGCGCCAGTAGGTGGTCGCTTCCTTGCCATTGAGCAGGCCGGCTTCGGCGAGCCAGAACACTCCCGTGGCTTCACCGCATAACACCGCGCCGCGCGCATGCTGTTCACGCAGCCAAGGGAGGATCTGCGGATAACGGCTGCACAGCGTGTCGAAATCGTCCCAGAACGCCGGGAGGATGATCACATCGGCGTTTTCCAGGCCGCCGTCGACCGGCATGACTACATCGCTGAAGCTTTTTACCGGTTTGCCATCAGGGCTGACCAGGCGCGTTTCGAACGCCGGCGTCAGGCCATGGCCCAGTTGTTTGCCATAACGCAGGCTGGCCACATGGAAAAAATCCTTGGCCTGCATAAGGGTGTAAGCGAAAACCCGGTCGACGGCCAGGATGCTGACGCGCCGCAAGGGCGGGGAGACGTGCTTGGACATAATTCAACTTTTGTTTTGTTTTTATAAGGGAAAGTGGTCACCAGACGGCTGGATCGTCTTATTTTTTGTCGGATGTGTCCAGTGTCGCGTAGCGGGAGTCGGGCTTAGTCTCTGAATGCCGTATCCCTCCAACAAAAACAAAGGTGCCGCATGATTCCCAGAACCCTGTTCAGCTCCGAGCACGAATTGTTCCGCGACAGCGTACGAACTTTCCTCGAAAAAGAGGCCGTGCCGTATCACGCTCAGTGGGAGAAGCAGGGGCACATCGATCGCGCACTCTGGAACAAGGCGGGGGAGGCGGGGATGCTCTGTTCGCATCTGCCAGAGGAATATGGCGGATTGGGCGCGGATTTTTTGTACAGCACCGTGGTGATTGAAGAGGTCGGTCGCCTGGGCCTGACCGGCATCGGCTTTTCCCTGCACTCGGACATCGTCGCGCCGTACATCCTGCATTACGGCAGCGAAGCACTGAAGCACAAATACCTGCCGAAGCTGGTCTCGGGCGAAATGGTCACGGCGATTGCCATGACCGAGCCTGGCGCCGGTTCCGACCTGCAAGGGGTCAAGACCACAGCGGTACTGGACGGTGACGAATATGTGATCAACGGATCGAAAACCTTCATCACCAATGGCTTTCTGGCTGACCTGGTGATTGTGGTGGCAAAGACCGATCCGAAGGCCGGCGCCAAGGGCACCAGCCTGTTTCTGGTGGAGGCAAATACGCCGGGCTTCGAGAAGGGCAAGCGCCTGGAGAAGGTCGGCATGAAAGCGCAGGACACTTCGGAATTGTTCTTCCAGGACGTTCGTGTGCCGAAGGAAAACCTTCTCGGGCAGGCGGGTGCCGGGTTTGCCTATCTGATGCAGGAATTACCGCAGGAGCGCCTGACCGTGGCCATCGGCGGGCTGGCCTCGGCCGAGGCAGCGCTGCAATGGACGCTGGATTACACCCGCGATCGCAAGGCGTTCGGCAAGGCGATTGCCGACTTCCAGAACACCCGCTTCAAACTGGCCGAGATGGCTACCGAGATTCAGATTGGCCGAGTCTTCGTTGACCGCTGCCTGGAACTGCACCTGCAAGGCAAACTCGATGTGCCGACGGCGGCGATGGCCAAGTATTGGGGCACCGACCTGCAGTGCAAAGTGCTCGACGAATGCGTGCAACTGCATGGCGGCTACGGCTTCATGTGGGAATACCCGGTAGCCCGGGCGTGGGCGGATGCGCGGGTGCAACGGATCTATGCCGGCACCAATGAAATCATGAAGGAGATTATTGCGCGGTCGCTCTGATCTTCGCTGTATTGGCGAGCCTGCTCGCGAAGCTTCTAGCGGTCACTCAAGGTGCAGGGTTCGGATGATCCTTGTGAATCGCTTCGATCCCGGCCAACACCTCATCAGACAGTTTCAGATCAAAACTGGCAATGTTGCTGTCCAGCTGTTCCAGCGTCGTCGCGCCAATGATGTTGCTGGTCACGAACGGTTGCTGGGTCACGAACGCCAGGGCCATTTGCGCCGGATCCAGACCGTGCTCACGGGCCAGTGCCACGTAACGGCTGCACGCCGCTTCCGATTGCGGGTTGAAATAGCGGCTGAAGCGGCTGTACAGGCTCAGGCGGCCTTTCGGTGGGCGGGCGCCGCCTTCGTACTTGCCGGAGAGGAAGCCGAACGCCAGTGGCGAATAGGCGAGCAGGCCGCACTGTTCGCGGATGGCGATCTCCGCCAGGCCCACTTCGAAGCTGCGGTTGAGCAGGTTGTAGGGGTTCTGGATCGACACGGCGCGCGGCCAGCCACGGGCTTCGGCCAACGCGAGAAAACGCATGGTGCCCCACGGCGTTTCGTTGGACAGACCGATGTGGCGGATCTTGCCAGCCTTTACCTGCTCGTCGAGAGCCTCGAGGGTGTCTTCGAGCGGGGTCAGGTTGGCTTCGATCTTGTGCTTGTAGCCCAGCTGTCCGAAAAAGTTGGTGCTGCGTTCCGGCCAGTGCAGTTGGTACAGGTCGATGTAATCGGTCTGCAGGCGCTTGAGGCTGCCGTCCAGTGCTTCGGTGATGTGTTGACGGTTGTGCCGCAGGTTCTTGTCGCGGATGTAGTCGATGGTGTTGCCGGGGCCGGCGATCTTGCTGGCGAGGATCCAGTCGGCACGGTCACCGCGACTCTTGAAGTAATTGCCGATGTAGCGCTCGGTGGTGGCGTAGGTTTCGGCTTTTGGCGGCACCGGATACATTTCGGCGGTGTCGAGGAAATTGATCCCGGCTTCCTTGGCCCTTTCGATCTGGGCGAAGGCTTCAGTTTCAGTGTTTTGCTCGCCCCAGGTCATGGTGCCGAGGCAGATTGCACTCACGTTCAGGTCGGTACGGCCTAGCTGGCGATAGTCCATCGGGTGCTCCTTGGGCAAAACAATCATAAAAGCAGGTTGAAAAATTTTTCGCAATCTGCATAATTGCCGACCTCTTTCTGCAGTGGAAGTGATGCGCCGCCGCCGAAGAATCTTGCCGTTGAACGGACGCGCCGACCCGAGCCCCCGAAAGCGTCTGTATCCGGCTGCCTTTGACTTGTCAAAGTACGCACTATTCAGTAAGATCCGCCGTCTTATTTACAGGCGGCCCCTGAGGCTATAAAGAATGAAAACTTTTACTGCTAAACCGGAAACAGTAAAGCGCGACTGGTTTGTCGTCGACGCTGCTGGTCAGACCCTGGGTCGTCTGGCCACCGAAATCGCGAGCCGTCTGCGTGGCAAGCACAAGCCTGAGTACACTCCTCACGTTGACACCGGCGACTACATCGTCGTCATCAACGCCGAGCAGATCCGTGTTACCGGCGCTAAAACCACTGACAAAATGTACTACTCCCACTCCGGTTTCCCGGGCGGCATCAAGTCGATCAATTTTGAAAAGCTGATCGCCAAAGCCCCTGAGCGCGTGATCGAGACCGCGGTTAAAGGCATGCTGCCTAAAAACCCACTGGGTCGCGACATGTACCGTAAGCTGAAAGTCTATGCGGGCGCTGCACACCCTCATACTGCTCAGCAGCCCCAAGAACTGAAGATTTAACGGAATAGTTCATTATGTCGGCGACTCAAAATTACGGCACTGGCCGTCGCAAGACCGCAACCGCACGCGTTTTCCTGCGTCCGGGTACTGGTAACATCTCCATCAACAACCGTTCGCTGGATAACTTCTTCGGCCGCGAAACTGCCCGCATGGTAGTTCGTCAGCCGCTGGAGCTGACCGAGACTGTCGAGAAGTTCGACATCTACGTCACCGTGATCGGCGGTGGTGTAAGTGGTCAGGCTGGCGCAATCCGCCACGGCATCACTCGCGCTCTGATGGACTACGACGAAACCCTGCGTAGCGCTCTGCGCAAAGCTGGCTTCGTTACCCGCGACGCCCGTGAAGTTGAACGTAAGAAAGTCGGTCTGCGTAAAGCGCGTAAGCGTCCGCAGTACTCGAAGCGTTAATTCCGCTTCCACGTTCAAAAAAGAACGCCCGCCTCCTCACGGAAGCGGGCGTTTTTTTATGCCTGCGATTTATCAAAGAATTGCGTTGTGACAACTTGCCACATCCGTAGACCCCCTATACTCCAAGGCTTGAGGGGCTGAGCTCCCGGGAATTAACCTTGTCAGAATTAGGGGTTTTCATTACCATTCGGGCAAAATTTTTATAAGTAACATTTGATTTATTTAGTAGACGCCTGATTTAACAGGCCAAAAAAGCTGATGGGAGAGGACTGAATGAGCAATGACGGCGTGAATGCAGGCCGGCGTCGCTTCTTGGTGGCAGCCACATCCGTGGTGGGTGCTGCAGGAGCGGTGGGGGCTGCGGTCCCGTTCGTGGGGTCATGGTTTCCCAGTGCCAAGGCGAAAGCCGCCGGTGCACCGGTGAAAGTGAATGTCAGCAAAATCGAGCCAGGCCAGCAGATGATTGCTGAATGGCGCGGCCAGCCGGTGTTCATTGTCCGCCGTACGGAGGAAATCCTGGGGAATCTCAAAAAGATCGAGGGTCAGCTCTCCGATCCGACCTCCAAAAACTCCACGCAACCCACTTATGTCGACCCGGAAGTACGCTCGATCAAGCCGGAAATTCTGCTGCTGATCGGGATCTGTACGCACCTGGGTTGCTCACCGACCTTCCGTCCCGAAGTGGCACCTGCGGATCTGGGCAAAGACTGGGTAGGCGGCTATTTCTGCCCGTGCCACGGTTCCCATTACGATCTGGCTGGCCGCGTCTACAAGTCGCAACCTGCGCCTTTGAACCTGCCAGTTCCCCCGCATTCCTATGAGACCGATGACCTGATTGTCATTGGCGTCGATACGGAGAAAGCGTGATGAGCAAGTTCATGGATTGGGTTGATGCGCGCTTTCCAGCGACGAAAATGTGGGAAGACCATCTCAGCAAATATTACGCACCGAAAAACTTCAACTTCTTCTATTTCTTCGGCTCGCTGGCGCTGCTGGTGCTGGTCAACCAGATCGTCACCGGTGTCTGGCTGACGATGAGCTACACGCCGTCGGCAGAAGAAGCCTTTGCTTCTGTTGAATACATCATGCGCGACGTCGAGTACGGCTCGATCCTGCGTCTGCTGCACTCGACCGGCGCCTCGGCATTTTTCATCGTCGTCTATCTGCACATGTTCCGCGGCCTGCTCTACGGTTCGTACCAGAAACCGCGCGAGCTGGTCTGGGTGTTCGGCATGCTGATCTATCTGGCGCTGATGGCTGAAGCGTTCATGGGTTACCTGCTGCCGTGGGGCCAAATGTCGTACTGGGGCGCCCAGGTGATCATCTCGCTGTTCGGTGCGATTCCGCTGATCGGCGATGACCTGACCCAGTGGATTCGGGGTGACTACCTGATCTCCGGAATCACCCTGAACCGCTTCTTCGCCTTGCACGTTGTTGCATTGCCAATCGTGATTCTCGGTCTGGTGGTGCTGCACATTCTGGCGCTGCACGAAGTGGGTTCGAACAACCCTGACGGCGTCGATATCAAGAAGCACAAGGACGAGAACGGCATCCCGCTGGACGGCATTGCGTTCCACCCGTACTACACGGTGAAGGACATTGTCGGCGTCGTGGTGTTCCTGTTCATCTTCTGCTTCATTGTGTTCTTCTTCCCGGAAATGGGCGGTTACTTCCTCGAAAAACCTAACTTCGAGCCGGCCAACCCGTTCAAGACACCTGAGCATATTGCCCCGGTCTGGTACTTCACGCCGTTCTACGCAATCCTGCGTGCGGTGCCGGACAAGCTCTTGGGCGTTATCGCCATGGGAGCTGCAATTGCGGTGCTGTTCGTACTGCCGTGGCTGGATCGCAGTCCGGTGAAATCGATGCGCTACAAAGGCTGGCTTAGCAAAATCTGGCTGGTGGTGTTCTGCATTTCCTTTGTGATTCTCGGCATTCTGGGCGTTCTGGCGCCGACACCGGGGCGCACGCTGCTGTCGCAGGTCTGCACCTTCCTGTATTTCGCCTACTTCATTCTGATGCCGTTCTACACCCGGCTCGAGAAGACCAAACCGGTTCCGGAAAGGGTGACTGGCTGATGAAAAAGTTATTTCTTGCTCTGTTTTTTGCTGCGCTGCCTTCCCTGGTTTTTGCTGCCGAGGGCCATGGTCCAGAACTGGAACATGTCGATATCGACGTCTCCGACAAAGCCGCCCTGCAGGATGGTGCGCGGACTTTTGCCAACTATTGCATGGGTTGTCACAGTGCCAAGTTCCAGCGTTACGAGCGCGTTGCCGATGACCTCGGCATCCCGCACGAATTGATGCTGGAGAAGCTGGTGTTCACCGGCGCCAAGATCGGCGACCACATGAACATCGGTATGCAACCGGCCGACGCCAAAACCTGGTTCGGCGCAGCGCCGCCGGACCTGACGCTGGTGGCGCGGGTGCGCGGTACCGACTGGCTCTACGGTTACCTGAAGTCGTTCTACGAAGATCCGGCGCGTCCATGGGGCGTGAATAACAAGGTCTTCCCGAACGTCGGCATGCCTAACGTACTGGTTGGCCTGCAGGGTCGTCAGGTGGTCGGCTGCAAACAGGTGCAGATCGTCGAGGACGGCAAGAAACAATACGATCCGCTGACCGGCACGCCGCTGACCCATGAAGCGTGCGATCAACTGACCATCGTGCCGAAGTCAGGTGCTCTGAACGAAGAGCAGTTCGATGAGAAGGTCAAGAATCTGGTAACCTTCCTGGCTTACTCGGCTAACCCGGTTAAGCTGCAACATCAGCGCATCGGTACTTATGTCTTGCTGTACCTGGCGTTCTTCTTTGTGTTCGCCTATCTGCTCAAGCGTGAATACTGGAAAGACGTGCACTGATACGCTTCAAGCATTGCTGTTAATCGCGCGCGCCCAAGGGCGCCTCCGCTAAAGCAGGGTCTGCTCCGTCAGACCCTGCGGGAGGTGCCCTCTGGGCGCGCGCGTTTTTCCGGTTCCGACAAATTCAACAAGCGAGGAGGATCGCCATGGGCGTGACCAATCGGTTGGCCTGTTACTCCGACCCCGCCGACCACTATTCCCACCGAGTGCGCATCGTGCTTGCAGAGAAGGGTGTCAGCGCCGAAATCATTTACGTGGAGGCCGGCCGCCAGCCGCCTAAACTGATTGAGGTGAACCCTTACGGCAGTCTGCCGACGCTGGTCGATCGTGACCTGGCGTTGTGGGAGTCGACCGTGGTGATGGAGTATCTGGATGAGCGTTACCCGCACCCGCCGCTGATGCCGGTTTATCCGGTGGCGCGGGCCAACAGCCGTCTGCTGATTCACAGGATTCAGCGTGACTGGTGCGGGCTGGTGGATCTGATTCTGGATCCCAAGAGCAAAGAGGCCGCACGGGTCGTGGCGCGCAAGGAGCTGCGCGAAAGCCTGACCGGCGTTTCGCCGCTGTTTGCCGACAAACCGTTCTTCCTCAGTGAGGAACAAAGTCTGGTGGATTGCTGCCTATTACCCATACTCTGGCGTTTGCCGATTCTGGGTATTGAACTGCCGCGGCCGGCCAAGCCGCTGCTTGATTATATGGAGCGTCAGTTTGCGCGTGAGGCTTTCCAGGCGAGTCTGTCTGGTGTCGAACGCGATATGCGCTAAGGCTTAAGGAGCCGCTATGAACTCCAGTCGACCTTATCTGGTCCGCGCGCTCTACGAGTGGATTGTGGATAACGATTGCACCCCCCACATGCTGGTCAACTCCGAGTACCCGGCGGTGCAGGTGCCACAAGGCTTTGCCAGTGACGGCCAGATCGTCCTGAACATCTCGCCGAGTGCTGTGCGTCATCTGCACATGGACAACGACGTGGTGACGTTCGAAGGCCGCTTCGGCGGTGTTCCACACAGCCTCTATGTGCCGATCAGCGCGATCCTGGGTATCTACGCCCGGGAAAACGGCCAGGGCATGGTGTTTGACCTCGAGTTGCCGATGGACGACGAGGAAGATATCGATCCGGATGACGACTCGCCGCCACCGGGCAGCGAACCGCCGCGCCCAAGTGGCCGGCCGAGCTTGAAGGTTGTGAAATAAAAAAAGGCGATCCGTATGGATCGCCTTTTTTGTGCCTGACGTTTGCGGTCAGTCGATGTATTCGAACAGCTTCACGATCTTCTGCACACCGGATACACCCTGAACGAGATTGGTCGCCTGAGTGGCTTCCTGTTTGGTCAGCAGGCCCAGCAGGTAGACGATGCCGTTTTCGGTCACGACCTTGATGCGCGAGCCAGGAATGCTGGCATCGGTGAGCATCTGCGTCTTGATCTTGGTGGTCAGCCACGCATCGTTCTGACGGGCGAGCAGGGAGGACGGTTGCAGCACTTGCAGCTCGTTGTGGACTTTCTTCACGCGCTGCACGTTGGCGGCGGCTTGTTCAGCCTTGGCCTTAAGGTCCTCGCGTGGCGTCTGGCCGGCGAGCAGAACGACACCGTTGAAGCTGGTGATGACGATGTGTGAATCGTTGTCCAGGGCCGGGTCGGCCTTGGCGATGTTCACGCCCGCCTTGGTTTCGATCAACGAGTCGTCGATCTTGCTGCCGAAGGTGCGCGTGCCACGGTCGTCTTCGATCGGCGCTTCACGGCTGGCATTCACCACCGAAGTGCAGCCGCTGATGCCGAGGCACAGGGTCAAGGCCAGAAGGCCAAGGCGATTAGGGGTCATTCTTCACTCCCGAACAGTTGGCTGTCGATCAGATCGCAAAGGCAATGGATCGCCAGCAAGTGGACTTCCTGAATACGTGCAGTGACGTAGGCCGGGACGCGGATTTCGACGTCCTCGGGCAGCAGCAGCGACGCCATGCCGCCGCCATCGCGTCCGGTCAAAGCTACGACAATCATTTCGCGATCATGTGCGGCCTGGATCGCTTGAATAATGTTCGCCGAATTACCGCTGGTCGAAATCGCCAGCAGCACATCGCCTGGCTGGCCGAGGGCGCGGATCTGCTTGGAGAACACTTCGTTGTAGCTGTAGTCGTTGGAGATCGAGGTGATCGTCGAGGTGTCGGTGGTCAGCGCAATCGCCGGCAGGCTTGGACGCTCGCGCTCGAAGCGATTGAGCAGTTCCGACGAGAAATGCTGAGCGTCGCCGGCCGAGCCGCCGTTGCCGCACGAGAGCATTTTGCCTTCGTTGAGCAGGGCGTTGACCATGATCTGGCTGGCTTGCTCGATGTGCGGTGCAACTACGTTCATCGCCTGTTCTTTGGTGTCGATACTGGCCTTGAAAAGCTGGCGAATTCGGGATTGCATGTCCATCTGTGTGACCTTAAGTGGCGCGGCTGTTCGGCACGTGAATGTGCAACCCGCAAAGCAAAGAGCAAAATGTGTCGGACGAAAACGGGGCAGCGTGCAGGCGATCAACTGTCGAAAGCATTCTGCAACCAGTTCAGCTGATCGGGGTGGCTTTCGATCGCCACCACATCGAAGCGGCAGGGGGAATTGGCCCAACGCGACTCGCGCTGAAGAAAATACTGTGCTGCATAGATCAGTTTCTGCTGCTTGCGCTCGTCGATACTGGCGAGCGCGCCACCCCATTGAGTGTTTTTTCTGTAGCGAACTTCAACGAATACTACTGTATCGCCATCAAGCATGACCAGATCAAGCTCGCCGCGTTTGCATAACCAGTTCTGCGCCAGCAGGCGCAGCCCGTGTTGTTGCAGATGTTCGAGCGCCTGGCGCTCGGCATCCTTGCCGCTTTGCGAGCGTGACCTGTCGGGCATCAGCGCGGCGTGTCCGGCAGGCGCTGTACCTGACCGCTGACGAACTGCGCCCAAGGCAACTGCCGCACAACGCGCTGTGTCTGGGTCATGCCGAGGCTGCCCGACTGACCTTCGATGCGGCTGTCCGGCAGGGCTTTGAGCTGGCCCAGGCGTGGAGCGAGACGGTAGGCATCGGCGCCCATGGCGTACAGGCGACCAAGGCTGCCGTTGGCTTGCGGCCATTGTGCAGTGACTTGCTGGCGCAGCGGATCGCTGGTTTCCAGGAGCCATGGGGTTTCGCAGAAGCGAATGCCGTTCATGTCGTTGTACTGGTTGACGTCGCCGCTGGCGCTGTACACGTGGGAAGTCGCGTAGACCGGCACGTCACCGGCGTACTGGAAATTCAGGGTCGGTTTGATCTGCTGGGCTTGCTGCGGCGTCGCGGCGAGGAAGATGAATTCAATATCCTGGCGGCGCGATGGCTGGGCGGCAACGTTAGTGCCGGCAACGTTCTGCAGGCTCTTGGCGCGAGCTTCGCTCTGACGCAGCTGGAACATGTCGGCAATCTGCTGGGCCAGTTGCACCGGCTGATCAACACGCTCGGTGGCAACGATGCTGCCGCCGTTGGCTTGCCAGTCCTGGCTGAAGGCGCGCAGAACGCGATCGCCCCATTCGCCCTTCGGCACCATGATCGCAGCGCGATGCAGACCATCGGCGCGGGCGCGACGGGACACTTCACGAGCTTCGTCTTCAGCCGCCAGACCGAACTGGAACAATTGCGCCGGGCCCTGCTCGCCTTCGCTGTAGTTCAGCGCAAGGGTGGTGATCGGCAGTTGCGGGCGAGTGCTCAGCTGTTTGACCAGGGGTTTTTCCAGCGGGCCAACCACCAGTTGCACGCCGTCAGCCTGAGCCTTGCGATAGAACTCGTCCATCGAGGTCAGCTTCGAACTGTCGTAGAACTCGATGGCAGGTGGGTTCTGCCCGGCCTGCTGCGCCTGATAATGCGCGGCCATGAAGCCTTCACGCAGTGCTTTGCCGACCGACGCCAACTGGCCGTCCTGTGGCAGCAGCAGGGCGATTTTGCTCAGTGGCTGGCTGGCCAGTTCCTTGAGTTTGGTCAGCGGCAGCGGCAGGTTGATTGCGGCGGGGTGCTTTGGATTCTGCGCGCGCCAGGTGTCGATCGCGGCTTGCTGCTGCTCCAGCGTACCGGCGGTTTTCACCGCTTGCGCCAGCGCCATCCAGCCGCCGAGATCATCGGTGGTGTTGGGTTGCAGTTGATCGGTTGGCAGCGAGGCGATCAGGGTCCAGATCGCTTCGTGGTTCTTGCTCGCCGCTTCGCCTTCCAGCATCGGCGCGATGAACACACGCTCGCGAGCAGCGGCGAGTGTCTGGCCATCAGCTTCAAGGGCGCGGGCGTGAACAGTGCCGGTGCGGACTTGCTGCTCTTGCGGCATTTCACCGAGCTTCTGGAAGCTTGGATGACTCAGGGCAGTCAGCGCGGCTTTCGGCTGATTGCGGGTCATGGCCAGTTCGGCGGACAGCGTGTTGGCGAAAATCTGCTGGCCCGGCTTGAGTTGCTCCACCGGCACTTGTTGCAGGATTTGCGCGGACTGGCCGGCATTGCCTTGGCGGTAAGCCTGGTCCGCCGCGCTGAGGCGCAGCAGGGCGGCTTGTTCCGGGGTCTTGGCCTGGGCCGCCTGTTCGAGCAGTTGCTCGATGCTGGCGTCCGGAGTCCGTGGAAGTTCGCCAAGGCTGGAGGAAGGGGAGCTGGCACACGCGGCCAACAAGGCAGCGAGGCAGAGGGCAGTGAACAGCCGCAGGCAAGCGATCATGTAAGTGTTCCTGATACTCGATCAAATTAGCGTGGAATTGTACCCAAGCACTGGCCGGGGCGCGATGTTACTGGTGTGAATCGGTCAATTTAGCTGGCGTAAATGTTGCGCAAGCGCACAACCGTGGGAAAAACCGCGTTTGGCTGGAGCGCATCGCAATCCTCATGACGCGCTACAATGGCCGCTTTTACCGATCACGAGGTGTGCGCTTTGACTGCTCCAGGTCCTTTGAATTCCGCTGCTGGCTCGCTTTATGTGGTGGCGACGCCCATCGGCAACCTGGACGACATCAGCGCCCGGGCCCTGAAGATCCTCCGCGAAGTGGCGTTGATCGCGGCGGAAGACACGCGGCACTCGGCGCGTCTGATGCAGCACTTCGGTATCGGCACGCCGTTGGCCGCGTGCCACGAGCACAACGAACGGGATGAGGGTAGCCGCTTTATTACCCGGTTGCTGGCGGGCGACAACGTGGCGCTGATTTCCGATGCCGGCACGCCATTGATCTCCGATCCGGGTTATCACCTGGTGCGTCAGGCCCGGGCGGCCGGCATCAATGTGGTGCCGGTGCCGGGTGCCTGCGCGTTGATTGCGGCGCTGTCGGCGGCGGGATTGCCGTCCGATCGTTTCATCTTCGAAGGCTTCCTGCCGGCCAAATCGGTCGGGCGCAAGGCGCGTCTGGAAGCGGTAAAAGAAGAACCGCGCACATTGATCTTCTATGAGGCGCCACATCGCATTCTCGAATGTTTGCAGGACATGGAAGCGGTGTTCGGTGGCGAGCGTCAGGCATTGCTGGCGCGGGAAATCACCAAAACCTTCGAAACCCTCAAAGGCCTGCCGCTCAGCGAACTGCGTGCGTTCGTCGAGTCCGACAGCAATCAGCAGCGCGGCGAGTGCGTGGTGCTGGTGGCCGGCTGGACCGCGCCAGAGTCGGAGGACGCGGTCAGCAGTGAAGCCATGCGCATCCTCGATCTGCTGCTCGAAGAAATGCCGCTCAAGCGCGCCGCCGCACTGGCAGCGCAAATCACCGGCGAGCGCAAAAACGTGCTTTATCAGGTGGCGCTGGATAAACAGAAAGGCGTGTAAGCCGTCGCCCATGGCGTTCCTGAGGGTTTTAGCGCTTGTTCTTCCGGCGCTCTGCCGTTAACCTTCGCGGCGGAGAGTCGATCGGACAGTCGCTGCCCTCTATGAAAATTAGGGGGGGGAGGAAAGTCCGGGCTCCATAGGGCGAAGTGCCAGGTAATGCCTGGGAGGCGTGAGCCTACGGAAAGTGCCACAGAAAATAACCGCCTAAGCGCGCAAGCGCCGGTAAGGGTGAAAAGGTGCGGTAAGAGCGCACCGCACGTCTGGCAACAGTTCGTGGCTAGGTAAACCCCACTTGGAGCAAGACCAAATAGGGTCCCAAGGCGTGGCCCGCGCTGGGACCGGGTAGGTTGCTAAAGATGTCCAGTGATGGCCATCGTAGACGAATGACTGTTCAAGACAGAACCCGGCTTACAGATCGACTCTCCACCTTTTTCTTTCCCTGCTTGAAACAAAGAAGACGCGGCTGTGTAATATCAGCCGGCCTGGTCTGAAATTCCGGCAGCGGCAAACGCGGTAATAGCCTTTTCCCACCCTGCTTCAGTCAACAGCCGAAGCGCATTCGTAATACCGAAAAAATCTTACTCTTAACAAACTACTTTAACTTTTGAGCGCAGCTTTCAGTGCTGTATCAGGTTATTGGTCAAAACTTCACGTCAGATTCTCGTTGAGCCTCCTTTTACGTCGCTAAATCTCCGTTCTGTAAGGCTTTTCCTTTAATCCGCGCCTTGACGGTGTGGTGGGCGCATTCCTATAGTGTGCGCAAGTGGCGGAAAGTGGCATGAAGTGGGTTTTTTGAGCTCAAAACGATAAAAATTGGAGAAACGCTGACGTGTTTCGCGGAGCTAACGCTATCAGTCTCGATGCAAAGGGCCGTCTCGCCATGCCGAGCCGGTACCGTGACGAGCTCGATTCGCGTAGTTCCGGCCAATTGATCGTGACCATTGATGCCGTTGATCCGTGTCTGTGTGTCTATCCGCTCGACGAGTGGGAAATTATTGAAACCAAGTTGCGCGCACTCCCTTCGCTTCGCGAAGAGAACCGTCGGCTGCAGCGTTTATTGATTGGTAATGCCGTCGACCTCGAACTCGATGGCAGTGGTCGTTTCCTGGTTCCGCCGCGTTTGCGCGAGTACGCCAAGCTGGACAAGCGCGCGATGCTGGTCGGCCAACTGAACAAGTTCCAACTGTGGGACGAGGATGCATGGAACGCGGTATCTGCCGCTGACCTTGCTGCTATTCAACAACCGGGCGCGATGCCTGATGAACTGCGTGATTTGATCCTGTGACTATTGATAGCGGCTTTAACCACATCACCGTACTGCTTGACGAAGCCGTCGAGGCTCTCGCCGTACGTCCTGATGGCTGCTATCTGGACGGCACGTTCGGGCGCGGCGGGCACAGCCGGTTGATCCTCAGCCAGCTTGGGCCGGACGGTCGACTTATCGGATTCGACAAGGATCCACAAGCGATTGCCACCGGGCAAGCGCTAGCGGCCGAAGACGGCCGCTTTGTCGTTGTGCAGCGCAGCTTTGCCGAGCTCGGTTCGGTGGTTGCCGAACAAGGCCTGACCGGCAAGGTCAGCGGCATTCTGCTCGACCTCGGCGTGTCGTCGCCGCAACTTGACGACGCCGAGCGTGGCTTCAGCTTCCTCAATGACGGGCCGCTGGACATGCGCATGGACCCGTCCCGTGGCATCAGCGCCGCCGAATTCGTCAACACCGCGCCGGTGGAGGAAATCGCCCGGGTGTTCAAGGAATACGGTGAAGAACGTTTTTCCGGGCGCATGGCCCGTGCCGTCGCTGAGCGTCGTGACATCAAGCCATTCGAACGCACGGCCGATCTGGCCGAAGTGCTGAAAGTCGCCAACCCGGCGTGGGAAAAGGGCAAGAACCCGGCCACTCGCGCGTTCCAGGGTTTGCGCATTCACGTCAATAACGAACTGGGCGACCTGGAAGCCGGTCTCGACGCCGCCCTGGAAGCGCTGGAAATCGGCGGTCGTCTGGTGGTGATCAGCTTCCACTCGCTGGAAGACCGCATCGTCAAACTGTTCATGCGCAAGCTGGTGAAAGGCGAAGCCGACAACCTGCCGCGCAACCTGCCGGTTCGCCACGTCGCCTTCGAACCGAAAATCAAAGTCCACGGCAAAGCCCAGACGGCCTCCGACGCCGAGCTCAAAGCCAACCCACGTTCCCGTAGCGCCGTCATGCGTGTCGCGGAGAAGTTGCGGTGAGCAAGCTTTTCGCCAAGCCACTGCCCGGCGGCAGCTTTCTGATGCTGCTGCTGTTTATCGGCGTGCTGTTTTCGGCGATCGCCGTGTCGTACAGCGCGCACTGGAACCGGCAGTTGCTCAACACCCTGTACAACGAGCTCAGCGTGCGCGACAAGGCGCAGGCCGAGTGGGGCCGGCTGATTCTCGAGCAGAGCACCTGGACTGCGCACAGCCGCATCGAAGTGCTGGCGACCGAACAGCTGAAAATGCACATCCCTGGCGCGGCTGACGTGAAGATGGTGGCGCCATGATGAAACTCGAAGGCGCACTGTTCCCATGGCGCTTCCGCCTGATGGTGGCGCTGCTCGGCCTGATGGTCGCGGCGATCTGCTGGCGCATCATCGACCTGCAAGTGGTCGACCGTGATTTCCTCAAGGGGCAGGGCGACGCACGCAGCCTGCGGCACATCCCGATTCCGGCGCACCGTGGCCTGATCACTGACCGTAATGGCGAGCCTCTCGCCGTCAGCACGCCGGTGACCACGCTGTGGGCCAATGCCAAGGAAATGCAGACTGCCAAAGAGAAGTGGCCGGCACTTGCCGCCGCGTTGGGTCAGGACCCGAAAGCCCTGAGCGAACGTCTCGAAGCCCAGGCCAACAAGGAATTCATTTATCTGGTGCGCGGGCTGACCCCCGAGCAGGGCCAGGCTGTGCTCGATCTGAAAGTGCCGGGCGTGTACGGCATCGAAGAATTCCGCCGCTTCTACCCGGCCGGTGAAGTCACCGCGCACATGGTCGGCTTTACCGACATCGACGATCACGGTCGTGAAGGCGTCGAGCTGGCCTATGACGAATGGCTGGCCGGGGTGCCGGGCAAACGACAAGTCATCAAGGATCGCCGTGGCCGGCTGATCAAGGATGTTCAGGTCACCAAGAACGCCAAGGCCGGCAAGCCCTTGGCGTTGTCGATTGATCTGCGTCTGCAATACCTGGCCAACCGTGAGCTGCGCAACGCGATCATCGAGAACGGCGCCAAGGCCGGCAGTCTGGTGATCATGGATGTGAAGACCGGCGAGATTCTGGCCATGGTCAACCAGCCGACCTACAACCCGAACAACCGTCGCAACCTGCAACCGGCGATGATGCGCAACCGCGCGATGATCGACGTGTTCGAACCGGGTTCGACCATGAAAGCCATTTCCATGAGCGCGGCGATCGAAACCGGTCGCTGGAAACCGAGCGACACCGTCGAGGTGTATCCGGGCTCGTTGCAGATCGGCAAGTACACCATCAAAGACGTGTCGAAGACCGAAGGCCCGGTGCTCGATCTGACCGGCATCCTGATCAATTCCAGTAACGTCGGCATGAGCAAGGTCGCCTTCGATATCGGCGGCGAAACCATTTTCCGTCTGGCGCAGAAAGTCGGCCTCGGTCAGGACACCGGCCTGGGCTTCCCCGGCGAACGCGTCGGCAATCTGCCGAACTATCGCGAATGGCGCAAGGCTGAAACTGCAACCTTGTCTTACGGCTACGGTATCTCCGTGACCGCAATCCAGCTGGTGCACGCGTTCTCGGCGCTGGCCAACAACGGCCGTCTCGCGCCGCTGACCCTGATCAAAACCGACAAGATGCCGCAGACCACGCAAGTGTTGCCCGAAGCCGTGGCGAAAACCATGCAGGGCATGTTGCAGCAAGTGATCGAAGCGCCGCGCGGCGTGTTCCGTGCGCAGGTTCCGGCGTACCACGTCGGCGGCAAGTCGGGTACTGCGCGCAAGACCTCGGTCGGTACCAAGGGCTACGCGGAAAACTCCTACCGTTCGCTGTTCGCCGGTTTCGGCCCGATGAGCGATCCGCGTTACGCCATCGTTGTGGTGATCGATGAACCGACCAAGGCCGGTTACTTCGGTGGTCTGGTCTCGGCGCCAGTGTTCAGCCGTGTGATGTCCGGCACCCTGCGCCTGATGAACGTGACCCCGGACAACCTGCCGACCACGCAACAGGCCAATGCCACCCCGGTCGTTCCGCTGAAAGCCAATGGAGGGCGCGGCTGATGTCATTAAGTCTGAACAAGATATTCCCCCACGCCGGCCACGATCTGTTGATCCGTGAACTGGCGCTGGACAGCCGCAACGTGCGCGCCGGCGACCTGTTTCTCGCCGTGCCCGGCGGCCGTTTCGATGGCCGCGCGCACATTGCCGATGCCCTGCAACGCGGCGCGGCTGCCGTGGCTTATGAAGTCGAAGGCGCGACCGTGCTGCCAATCACCGACGTGCCACTGATTCCTGTGAAAGGTCTGGCGGCGCAGCTGTCGGACATCGCCGGGCGTTTTTACGGTGAGCCGAGTCATCACCTGAACCTGATCGGCGTCACCGGCACCAACGGCAAGACCAGCGTGACCCAACTGGTCGCGCAGGCACTGGATCTGCTCGGTCAGCATTGCGGCATCGTCGGCACCCTCGGTTCCGGTTTTTATGGCGCGCTGGAAAGCGGCCTGCACACCACACCGAATCCGATTGCCGTGCAAGCGACCCTGGGCGACCTGAAAAAGGCCGGCGCCAAAGCTGTGGCCATGGAAGTGTCGTCCCACGGCCTGGATCAGGGGCGGGTTACGGCGCTGGCATTCGACGTGGCAGTGATGACCAACCTGTCCCGCGATCATCTGGATTATCACGGCACCATGCAGGCGTACGCCGAGGCCAAGGCCAAGCTGTTCGCCTGGAATGACCTGAAGTGCCGGGTGGTCAACCTCGACGACGATTTCGGCCGGCAACTGGCGGCGCAGAAACGCGAGTCGCGTTTGATCACCTACAGCCTGCTCGACAGCAGCGCTTACCTGTTCTGCCGCGAAGCGCAGTTCGACGACCACGGCGTGCGCGCCACACTGGTCACGCCGCAGGGCGAACACCACCTGCGCAGCACGCTGCTCGGCCGTTTCAACCTGAGCAACGTCCTGGCCGCAGTCGGCGCCTTGCTCGGTCTGGATTACGCCCTCGACGAAATTCTCAAAGTGCTGCCGAAGCTCGAAGGCCCGGCCGGTCGCATGCAGCGTCTGGGCGGCGGCACGCAGCCGCTAGTGGTGGTCGATTACGCCCACACCCCGGATGCCCTGGAAAAAGTGCTCACCGCACTGCGCCCGCACGTCAAAGGCCAACTGCTGTGCCTGTTTGGCTGCGGCGGCGATCGCGACCGCGGCAAGCGTCCGTTGATGGCCGAAGTGGTCGAGCGTCTGGCCGATCAGGTGCTGGTTACCGATGACAACCCGCGCACCGAAGATCCTGCTGTGATTTTCGACGACATCCGCGCCGGTTTTACCGCTGTGGATAAAGTCACTTTCGTCGCCGGTCGCGGCCAGGCCATCGCGCAATTGATTGCCGGCGCGACTGCTGACGACGTGATTGTCCTGGCCGGCAAAGGTCATGAGGACTATCAGGAAATCAACGGCGTGCGCCATGCGTTTTCCGATCTGGTCGAGGCCGATCATGCCCTGACCGCGTGGGAGGTGGCCCATGCTTAAGGCCCTGACACTCAGCGAATTGACCAACGCGCTCGAAGCCCGTCTGATCGGCAGCGATGCCAGTTTCAACGGCGTGAGTATTGACAGCCGCGCGATCCAGCCCGGCCAACTGTTCATTGCCCTGACTGGCCCGCGTTTCGACGGCCACGATTATCTGAATGATGTCGCTGGCAAAGGCGCCGTGGCGGCACTGGTCGAGCGCGAAGTCGCCGACAGCGCTCTGCCGCAACTGCTGGTCAAGGACACCCGTCAGGCCTTGGGCCAACTCGGCGCCTTGAACCGTGCTGCGTTCACCCAGCCAGTAGCGGCGGTGACCGGTTCCAGTGGCAAGACCACGGTCAAGGAAATGCTCGCGAGCATCCTGCGCACGCGCGGTCCGGTGCTGGCGACCCGTGGCAACCTGAACAACGACCTCGGCGTACCGCTGACCCTGATCGAGCTGGCGCCGGAACACACCTCGGCTGTCATCGAACTGGGCGCTTCACGTCTGGGCGAGATCGCTTACACCGTCGGCCTGACCAAGCCGCACGTGGCGATCCTGAACAACGCCGGCACCGCTCACGTTGGTGAGTTCGGCGGTCCGGAAAAAATCGTCGAAGCCAAAGGCGAAATCATCGAAGGTCTGGCCGCCGATGGCATCGCCGTGCTCAACCTCGATGACAAGGCTTTCGGTATCTGGAAGACCCGCGCGGCAGGCCGTCAGGTATTGACCTTCGCCCTGAGCAACAGCGAGGCGAATTTCCATGCCAGTGATCTGGCCACCGATGCTCGGGGCTGCCCGGCGTTCAATCTGCACACGCCGGAAGGCAGCGAGCGCGTGCAACTGAACCTGCTCGGTACCCACAACGTCGCCAATGCTTTGGCCGCCGCCGCTGCTGCTCACGCCTTGGGCGTGTCGCTGTTCGGCATCGCCACCGGGCTCGGCGCGGTGCAACCGGTCAAGGGACGTACCGTCGCGCAACTGGCGAAAAACGGCATGCGCGTGATCGACGACACCTACAACGCAAACCCCACCTCGATGTGCGCGGCCGTTGATATACTCGCCGGCTTTTCCGGCCGCACCGTCCTGGTGCTCGGGGATATCGGCGAGTTGGGCGACTGGGCGGAGCAGGGGCACCGCGACGTGGGCGAGTACGCCCGAGGCAAGGTTTCCGCGCTTTACGCAGTCGGGCCGAACATGGTCCACGCCGTAAACGCTTTCGGTGAGCAGGCGCAGCACTTCGGCACACAGGCCGAGCTGATCCAGGCCCTCGCCGCCGAGCAGGACACAAACACCACCATTTTGATCAAGGGTTCGCGCAGCGCAGCGATGGAAAACATCGTTGCGGCTCTGTGCGGGTCCAGTCTGGAGAAACATTAATGCTGCTGCTGCTAGCGGAGTATCTGCAACAGTTCTACAAAGGCTTCGCGGTCTTTCAGTACCTGACCCTGCGCGGGATTCTCGGTGTGCTGACCGCGCTGGTTTTGTCGCTGTGCTATGGCCCGTGGATGATCCGTACTCTGCAGAACCGTCAGATCGGCCAATCGGTACGCAATGACGGCCCGCAATCGCATCTGTCCAAATCCGGCACGCCGACCATGGGTGGCGCGCTGATTCTGTCGTCGATCGGCGTCAGCACCTTGCTCTGGGCTGACCTGAGCAACCGCTACGTCTGGGTGGTGCTGCTGGTGACCCTGCTGTTCGGCGCCATCGGCTGGGTCGACGATTACCGCAAAGTCATCGAGAAAAACTCCCGTGGCCTGCCGAGCCGCTGGAAATACTTCTGGCAGTCGGTGTTCGGCCTCGGCGCGGCGATCTTCCTTTATATGACCGCCGCAACGCCGGTGGAAACCACGCTGATCCTGCCGATGCTCAAGGACTACAGCATTCCGCTGGGCGCCGGCTTCATCGTGCTGACCTACTTCGTGATTGTCGGTTCGAGCAACGCGGTCAACCTGACTGACGGCCTCGACGGTCTGGCGATCATGCCGACGGTGATGGTCGGCGGCGGCCTGGGGATTTTCTGCTACCTGTCGGGCAACGTGAAATTCGCCGAATACCTGCTGATTCCCTACGTGCCGGGCGCGGGCGAACTGATCGTGTTCTGCGGTGCGCTGATTGGTGCCGGCCTCGGTTTCCTCTGGTTCAACACCTATCCGGCGCAAGTGTTCATGGGCGACGTCGGTGCACTGGCACTCGGCGCGGCGCTGGGCACCATCGCCGTGATCGTGCGCCAGGAAATCGTCCTGTTCATCATGGGCGGCGTGTTCGTGATGGAAACCCTGTCAGTGGTCATTCAGGTTGCCTCCTTTAAGCTGACCGGTCGCCGCGTGTTCCGCATGGCGCCGATACACCACCACTTTGAACTCAAGGGCTGGCCCGAGCCGCGCGTGATCGTCCGTTTCTGGATCATCACCGTTATTCTTGTCCTGGTCGGCCTTGCCACCCTGAAGCTGAGGTAGAACGAGTGTCTCTGATCGCTTCTGACCACTTCCGCATCGTTGTCGGCCTCGGCAAGAGCGGCATGTCCCTGGTTCGCTTCCTGGCGAACCGGGGCACGTCGTTTGCCGTGGCCGACACGCGGGAAAATCCACCGGAACTGGCCACGCTCAAGCGTGACTATCCGCACGTGGAAGTGCGTTGTGGCGAGCTGGACGTCGAATTCCTCTGCCGTGCCGACGAGCTCTACGTGAGTCCCGGCCTGGCGCTGGCGACCCCAGCCCTGCAAGCCGCCGCGGCCCGTGGCGTGAAAATGTCCGGCGACATCGAGCTGTTCGCGCGTAACGCGCGGGCGCCGATCGTCGCAATCACCGGTTCCAACGCGAAAAGCACCGTGACCACGCTGGTCGGCGAGATGGCGGCTGCGGCCGGCAAGCGCGTCGCTGTTGGCGGCAACCTCGGCACCCCGGCGCTGGACCTGCTCAGCGACGACGTCGAGCTGTACGTGATGGAGCTGTCGAGTTTTCAGCTGGAAACCACCGACCAGCTCAACGCCGAAGTCGCCACCGTGCTGAACATCAGCGAAGACCACATGGATCGCTACAGCGGTCTGCCGGCGTATCACCTGGCCAAGCACCGGATCTTCCGTGGCGCGAAGCAGTTCGTGGTCAATCGTCAGGATGCCCTCAGCCGCCCATTGATCGGCGAAGGCCAGCCTTGCTGGACCTTCGGCCTGAGCAAACCGGATTTCAAAGCGTTCGGTATCCGCGAAGAAGATGGCGAGAAGTATCTGGCCTTCGAATTCCAGAACCTGCTGCCGGTGCGTGAGTTGAAAGTTCGCGGCGCACATAACCAGTCCAACGCTCTTGCAGCCTTGGCATTGGGTCACGCCGTCGGCCTGCCGTTCGACGCCATGCTCTCGGCACTGCGCACGTTTACCGGACTCGAACACCGCTGCCAGTGGGTGCGTGATCTCGACGGCGTGGCCTACTACAACGATTCCAAAGCCACCAACGTTGGCGCCGCGCTGGCTGCCATCGAAGGCCTGGGTGCGGACATCGACGGCAAGGTCATCCTGATCGCCGGCGGTGACGGCAAGGGCGCCGAATTCAACGATCTGCGCGATCCGGTCGCCGCCAATTGCCGCGCCGTGGTGCTGATGGGCCGCGACTCGGACAAGATCGGCGAAGCCATTGGCGATGCCGTGCCGTTGATCCGCGCGACCTCGCTGGTCGACGCCGTCGAGCAATGCCGCGCCGCTGCCCAGCCGGGTGACGTGGTGCTGCTGTCGCCGGCCTGCGCCAGTTTCGACATGTTCAAGAATTACGAAGACCGTGGTCACCAGTTCGTCCGCGCTGTGGAGGAACTGGCATGAACCTGAGAAACATCATCAAGCCGTACCCGTCGCCGCTGATCACCGGGCGTGGCATCGACCTCGACTTCCCGATGCTCGCCGGGTGCCTGGCGCTGCTCGGCCTGGGCCTGATCATGATTGCCTCGGCGTCCACCGAAGTGGCGGCGGCGCAGTCGGGCAGTCCGCTGTATTACATGATTCGCCACCTTATTTATGTGGTGCTGGGTCTGGGCGCGTGCATCGTCACCATGATGATCCCGATCGCCACCTGGCAGCGCCTCGGCTGGATGATGCTGATCGGTGCGTTCGGCCTGCTGGTGATGGTGATCATCCCCGGCATCGGACGAGAAGTGAACGGTTCGATGCGCTGGATCGGTTTCAGCTTCTTCAACGTGCAGCCGTCGGAAATCGCCAAGGTGTTCGTGGTGATCTACCTCGCCGGCTATCTGGTGCGCCGGCAGAAAGAAGTGCGCGAGAGCTGGATGGGCTTCTTCAAGCCGTTCATTGTCCTGCTGCCGATGGCCGGTCTGTTGCTCATGGAGCCGGACTTCGGTGCCACCGTGGTAATGATGGGCGCGGCGGCGGCGATGCTGTTTCTTGGCGGGGTCGGACTGTTCCGTTTCTCGCTAATGGTGGTGCTGGCGGTCGGCGCAGTGGTGTTGCTGATCCAGATGCAGCCCTATCGAATGGCGCGTCTGACCAACTTCGCCGACCCGTGGGCCGACCAGTTCGGCGCCGGTTATCAACTGTCGCAAGCCTTGATCGCCTTCGGTCGCGGCGAGTGGCTGGGCGTCGGCCTGGGCAACAGTGTGCAGAAGCAGTTCTACCTGCCGGAAGCACACACCGACTTCGTGTTCTCGGTCCTCGCCGAAGAGCTCGGTGCGGTCGGTTCGCTGTGCACTGTCGCGCTGTTCGTGTTCGTGTGTATTCGCGGCATGTACATCGGCCTGTGGGCGGAGAAAGCCAAACAGTTCTTCGCCGCTTATGTGGCGTACGGCTTGTCGTTCCTGTGGATCGGTCAGTTCCTGATCAACATCGGGGTGAACGTCGGCCTGCTCCCAACCAAGGGCCTGACCTTGCCGTTCCTCAGTTACGGCGGCAGCTCGCTGGTGATCTGCTGCGCCTGTCTCGGCCTGTTGCTGCGCATCGAGTGGGAGAGTCGAACCCACCTGGGCAGTGAAGAGATGGAATTCCAGGAGAGCGACTTCGCCGAGGAGCCGACTCATGGGCGCTAACGTATTGATCATGGCCGGCGGTACCGGCGGCCACGTGTTCCCGGCGCTGGCCTGTGCCCGCGAGTTTCAGGCGCGCGGCTATACCGTGCACTGGCTCGGCACACCACGCGGCATCGAAAACGAACTGGTCCCGGCGGCAGGGCTTGAACTGCACCGGATCAACGCCAGCGGTCTGCGCGGCAAGGGCAAGCTGTCGCTGCTCAAGGCGCCTTTGATGCTGCTGAAATCGGTGTGGCAGGCGCGGGCGGTCATGCGCCGCTTGAAGCCCGTATGCGTCGTCGGTTTCGGCGGTTATGTGACTGGCCCTGGTGGCCTTGCCGCGAAACTGGCTGGCGTGCCGGTGATCGTTCATGAGCAGAACGCTGTCGCCGGCACCGCCAATCGGTTGCTGGTGCCGTTCGCCGCCCGAGTGTGTGAAGCGTTCCCCGACACCTTTACTCTGTCGGACAGCCGCCGTACCACCGGTAATCCGGTGCGCAGCGAGCTGTTCCTCGAGACATCGCGACCGGCGCTGGCCGGGCGCAGAGCGCGTTTGCTGATCCTTGGCGGCAGCCTGGGCGCAGAACCGTTGAACAAATTGCTGCCTGAAGCCCTGGCCCAAGTCGCTGTCGACCTGCGCCCGGAAGTGTTCCATCAGGCCGGCAAAAATCACGATGAAGTGACTGCCGAGCGTTACCGCGCCGCGGGCGTGGACGCGCAGGTGCAGCCGTTCATCAAAGACATGGCCCAGGCCTATGGCTGGGCTGACCTGGTGGTGTGCCGCGCCGGCGCGCTGACCATCAGTGAGCTGGCGGCCGCCGGTCTGCCCTCGATGCTGGTGCCTTTGCCCCATGCGATCGACGATCACCAGACCCGCAACGCCGATTATTTGGCCCGCGAAGGCGCTGCCTTCCTGATGCCGCAAAGAACGACTGGTGCCGCGGATCTTGCCGCGCGCCTGACAGAGGTCTTGATGCAACCGCAACGACTCGAAGCAATGGCCCAAGCGGCCCGCCGACTGGCCAAACCCGATGCCACCCGTAGCGTGGTCGATACCTGTCTGGAGGTGGCCCATGGTTGAGAATCAGAAAGCCATGCCACAACCGGAAATGCGCCGCATCCGGCGCATCCACTTCGTCGGCATCGGCGGCGTGGGCATGTGCGGTATCGCTGAAGTGTTGTTGAACCTGGGCTATCAAGTCTCCGGTTCCGACCTGAAAGCGTCGCCGGTCACCGAGCGCCTGGAAACCTTCGGCGCGCAGATCTTCATCGGTCACCGTGCCGAGAACGCCGCTACCGCCGACGTGCTGGTGGTGTCGAGCGCAGTGAACACGTCCAACCCGGAAGTCGCGACCGCGCTTGAGCGCCGCATTCCAGTGGTACCGCGCGCAGAAATGCTCGCCGAGCTGATGCGCTATCGCCACGGCATCGCCGTCGCCGGTACCCACGGCAAAACCACCACCACCAGCCTGATCGCTTCGGTGTTCGCGGCCGGTGGTCTGGATCCGACGTTCGTGATCGGTGGTCGTCTGAATGCAGCGGGCACCAACGCTCAGCTCGGCACCAGCCGTTACCTGATCGCCGAAGCCGACGAAAGCGATGCGAGCTTCCTGCACCTGCAGCCGCTGGTGGCCGTGGTCACCAATATCGACGCCGACCACATGGCGACCTACGACGGTGACTTCAACAAACTGAAGAAAACCTTCGTCGAATTCCTGCACAACCTGCCGTTCTACGGTTTGGCGGTGATGTGCCTGGACGATCCGGTGGTGCGGGAGATCCTGCCGCTGGTTAAACGTCCGACCGTGACCTATGGCTTCAGCGAAGACGCCGATGTGCGCGCAATCAATGTGCGTCAGCAGGGCATGCAGACCTTCTTTACCGTGCTGCGCCCGGATCGCGAGCCGCTCGACGTGTCGGTGAACATGCCCGGCAACCACAACGTGCTCAACTCGCTGGCGACCATCTGCATCGCCACCGACGAAGGCGTCAGCGATGAAGCGATTGTCCAGGGCCTGTCAGGCTTCCAGGGTGTCGGTCGGCGCTTCCAGGTCTACGGCGAACTGCCGGTGGACGGCGGCAACGTGATGCTGGTCGACGACTACGGCCACCACCCGACCGAAGTCGCTGCGGTGATCAAAGCCGTGCGCGGTGGCTGGCCGGAGCGTCGTCTGGTGATGGTTTACCAGCCGCACCGTTACAGCCGCACCCGCGATCTGTACGACGACTTCGTCAATGTGCTGGCCGATGCCAACGTGCTGCTGCTGATGGAAGTCTATCCGGCCGGCGAAGAGCCGATCCCGGGCGCCGACAGCCGCAAATTGTGCAACAGCATCCGCCAGCGCGGTCAGCTCGACCCGATCTACATCGAGCGTGGTGTCGATCTGGCGCCGCTGGTCAAGCCGCTGCTGCGTGCCGGCGACATTCTGTTGTGCCAGGGCGCCGGTGATATCGGCAGTCTCGCACCGAAACTGTTGAAAAGTGAGTTGTTCGCCGGCGCCGTGGCGGCGTCGGTCGAGGGGAAGTTGAAATGACTGCTGCCTACGCCAAGCTGTTTTCCACGATCGCGCCGAAAGACTTCGGCCGCGTCGCCGTGCTCTTCGGCGGCCTGAGTGCCGAGCGTGAGGTGTCGCTGAAATCCGGTAACGCCGTGCTCGAGGCGCTGCAAAGCGCTGGCGTGGATGCGTTCGGTATCGATGTGGGCGAAGACTTCCTGCAGCGTCTGCTCAGCGAAAAGATCGACCGCGCGTTCATCATTCTCCACGGTCGCGGCGGTGAAGACGGCAGCATGCAGGGCCTGCTCGAGTGCGCCGGCATCCCGTACACCGGCAGCGGCATTCTTGCTTCCGCACTGGCGATGGACAAGCTGCGCACCAAGCAGGTCTGGCACAGCCTCGGGATTCCGACGCCGCGTCACGCCGTACTTTGCAGCGAAGCCGATTGTATTTCGGCAGCGACGGAACTGGGCTTGCCTTTGATCGTCAAACCGGCGCATGAAGGTTCAAGTATCGGGATGGCCAAAGTGAATTCTGCGTCCGAGTTGATCGACGCATGGAAAGCGGCCAGTACCTACGATTCGCAAGTGTTGGTCGAGCAATGGATTCAAGGTCCGGAGTTCACCATCGCCACCCTGCGTGACCAGGTGTTGCCTCCTATCGCCCTGGGTACACCGCACACATTTTACGATTACGACGCCAAGTACATCGCCAACGATACCCAGTACCGCATTCCGTGCGGACTGGACGCGGCCAAGGAACAGGAACTCATGGAGCTCACGGCCAAGGCCTGTGAGGCGCTGGGTATCGCCGGTTGGGGCCGGGCGGACGTAATGCAGGACGCCGACGGGCAGTTCTGGTTCCTTGAAGTCAATACCGCACCGGGCATGACCGATCACAGCCTGGTGCCGATGGCGGCGCGGGCTGCCGGTCTGGATTTCCAGCAACTGGTTCTGGCCATTCTGGCCGCCAGCGTTGAAGACGCAGGCGCAACAGAGGCGCGAGGTTAAGACCATGCAAGGCGCTCATCTCAGACATCAGCCACCCGCACCCGGCCGCAAGCCGGTGCCGCGGGGTGCCAGCCGAATGGTGGCGAAAGAGCCGATGTCCGCGCGCCTGCCGAAAGCCAATTTCAGCTTTCTGAAAAGTTTGTTCTGGCCGGTGCTGCTGGTAGCACTGGGCTTTGGCACCTATGAAGGTGCGCAGCGTTTGCTGCCGTATGCCGACCGGCCGATCAGCAAGATCGCGGTGCAGGGCGACTTGAGTTACATCAGCCAGCAGGCGGTGCAGCAGCGGATCGCACCGTTCGTGGCGTCGAGCTTCTTCACCATCGACCTCGCCGGTATGCGTACCGAGTTGGAACAGATGCCGTGGATCGCCCACGCCGAAGTGCGCCGGGTATGGCCGGACCAAGTGGTGATCCGTCTCGAAGAGCAATTGCCGGTGGCGCGCTGGGGCGACGAGTCGCTGCTCAACAACCAGGGCCAGGCGTTCACGCCCAAGGAACTGGCGAACTACGAACACCTGCCGCAGCTGTTCGGCCCACAACGGGCTCAGCAGCAGGTGATGCAGCAGTATCAGGTGTTGAGCCAGATGCTGCGCCCGCTGGGTTTTTCGATTGCACGCCTGGAATTGCGTGAACGCGGCAGCTGGTTCCTGACCACCGGTGCCGGCAGTTCCGGCCCCGGCATCGAGTTGCTGCTGGGACGCGGCAACCTCGTGGAAAAGATGCGCCGCTTCATCGCCATCTATGACAAGACGCTGAAAGAGCAGATTACGAACATTGCGCGCATCGATCTGCGCTACGCCAACGGCCTTGCTGTTGGCTGGCGGGAACCCGTAGCGCCGACGACAGCCCAACCCGCTGTCGCAAAGAATTAAGAAGAGGCAGGACCCATGGCAAACGTGCAAAGCGGCAAAATGATCGTCGGTCTGGATATCGGCACCTCCAAAGTGGTGGCGCTGGTAGGCGAGGTCGCGGACGACGGCCAGCTGGAAATCGTCGGGATCGGCACGCATCCGTCCCGCGGCCTGAAGAAGGGCGTGGTGGTCAACATCGAATCCACCGTGCAGTCGATCCAGCGTGCGATCGAAGAAGCCCAACTGATGGCCGGCTGCCGCATTCACTCGGCTTTCGTCGGCGTGGCGGGCAATCACATTCGCAGCCTGAACTCCCACGGCATCGTCGCGATCCGTGATCGCGAAGTCAGCTCGGCCGACCTTGAGCGTGTGCTCGACGCCGCCCAGGCCGTGGCGATTCCGGCTGACCAGCGCGTGCTGCACACCCTGCCGCAGGATTACGTGATCGATAACCAGGAAGGCGTGCGTGAGCCACTGGGCATGTCCGGCGTGCGTCTGGAAGCCAAGGTTCACGTGGTCACCTGCGCCGTCAACGCCGCACAGAACATTGAAAAATGCGTGCGTCGCTGCGGTCTGGAAATCGACGACATCATCCTCGAGCAACTGGCCTCGGCCTACTCGGTGCTGACCGATGACGAGAAAGAACTGGGCGTGTGCCTGGTCGACATCGGCGGCGGCACCACTGACATCGCGATCTTCACCGAAGGTGCGATCCGTCACACCGCGGTGATCCCGATTGCCGGTGATCAGGTGACCAACGACATCGCCATGGCGTTGCGCACCCCGACCCAGTACGCCGAAGAAATCAAGATCCGCTATGCCTGCGCCCTGGCGAAACTGGCCGGTGCCGGCGAAACCATCAAGGTGCCGAGCGTCGGCGACCGTCCACCGCGCGAACTGTCGCGTCAGGCCCTGGCCGAAGTGGTCGAGCCGCGTTACGACGAACTGTTCACCCTGATTCAGGCCGAGCTGCGTCGCAGCGGCTACGAAGACCTGATCCCGGCGGGCATCGTGCTCACCGGCGGTACCTCGAAAATGGAAGGCGCGACCGAACTGGCCGAAGAAATCTTCCACATGCCGGTACGCCTCGGGGTGCCGCATGGCGTGAAAGGTCTGGATGACGTAGTGCGCAACCCGATTTATTCCACTGGCGTCGGTTTATTGATGTACGGCCTGCAAAAACAGTCCGACGGAGTTTCGTTCTCCGGCATCGGCAGCCGCGACAGCTACAGCAGCGAAGAGCCTCAGGCGCCGCTGCTGGACCGCTTGAAAAAGTGGGTTCAGGGCAATTTTTAAAAGCAGCCTGGAGCGACAAGCTTCAAGCGGCAAGCAACTGCAGTAGATACACCGCTACAAACAGCAGTAGGCGAAAAAACTAGAGAATGTAAGGAGAGGGAAAATGTTCGAACTCGTAGACAACATCCCCGCAAGCCCGGTAATCAAAGTTATCGGTGTCGGCGGTGGCGGCGGCAACGCTGTCAATCACATGGTCAAGAGCAACATCGAAGGCGTTGAGTTCATCTGCGCCAACACCGATGCTCAAGCGCTGAAAAACATCGGCGCGCGGACCATCCTGCAACTGGGCACTGGCGTGACCAAAGGCCTGGGCGCCGGCGCAAACCCTGAAGTCGGCCGTCAAGCCGCTCTGGAAGACCGCGAGCGCATCGCTGAAGTGCTGGCCGGCACCAACATGGTGTTCATCACCACTGGCATGGGCGGGGGTACCGGTACCGGTGCGGCGCCGATCATCGCTGAAGTGGCCAAGGAAATGGGCATCCTGACCGTTGCGGTCGTGACCCGTCCGTTCCCGTTCGAAGGCCGCAAGCGTATGCAGATCGCCGACGAAGGCATCCGCATGCTCTCGGAAAGCGTCGACTCGCTGATCACCATTCCGAACGAAAAACTGCTGACCATCCTCGGCAAGGACGCCAGCCTGCTGTCGGCTTTCGCCAAGGCTGACGATGTACTCGCCGGTGCCGTGCGCGGTATCTCCGACATCATCAAGCGTCCGGGCATGATCAACGTCGACTTCGCCGACGTACGTACCGTGATGAGCGAAATGGGCATGGCGATGATGGGCACTGGCTGCGCCAGCGGTCCGAACCGTGCACGTGAAGCCACCGAAGCGGCAATCCGCAACCCGCTGCTGGAAGACGTCAACCTGCAAGGCGCACGCGGCATTCTGGTGAACATCACCGCCGGTCCTGACCTGTCCCTGGGTGAGTACTCCGACGTCGGTTCGATCATCGAAGCGTTCGCTTCCGAGCACGCGATGGTCAAGGTCGGTACCGTTATCGATCCGGACATGCGCGACGAGCTGCACGTGACTGTGGTTGCCACCGGTCTGGGCGCGAAGATCGAGAAGCCTGTGAAGGTTATCGACAACACCGTTCACACCTCCATGGCTTCGGCTCAGGTGCAACAACCGGCTCCGGCCCGTCAGGAGCAGCCTGCGGTGAACTACCGTGATCTGGACCGTCCGACCGTCATGCGCAACCAGGCTCAGGCCGGTGCTGCGGCTGCCGCGAAGATGAATCCGCAGGATGACCTGGACTACCTGGACATTCCGGCATTCCTGCGTCGTCAGGCCGATTGATGGAATGTATCAGGGCTATGAAGGTGATTGGTGTTCAGCAAAGGCATGGTCTGCTATCATCGCCAGCCTTTGTTGATACCAGTTCGCAATTTGCGCTGAAGCGGCCCAAGCCATGATTAAACAACGCACACTGAAAAATATTATCCGTGCCACAGGTGTAGGCCTGCACTCCGGTGAGAAGGTCTACCTGACCCTCAAGCCTGCGCCTGTCGACACTGGCATTGTGTTTTGTCGCGCTGACCTCGACCCTGTGGTGCAGATTCCTGCCCGCGCGGAAAACGTCGGTGAAACCACTATGTCGACGACGCTGATCAATGGCGACGTCAAAGTGGACACGGTAGAGCACTTGCTCTCGGCCATGGCTGGCCTGGGCATCGATAACGCCTACGTCGAGCTCTCCGCGTCCGAAGTCCCGATCATGGATGGCAGCGCTGGACCCTTCGTATTCCTGATTCAATCGGCAGGCCTGGAAGAACAGGACGCCGCCAAGAAATTCATCCGCATCCTGCGTGAAGTGACAGTGGAAGACGGCGACAAGCGCGCCACTTTCGTCCCTTTCGAAGGCTTCAAGGTGAGCTTCGAGATCGATTTCGATCACCCGGTATTCCGGGACCGCACCCAAAGTGCAAGCGTGGACTTTTCCAGCACTTCGTTCGTAAAAGAAGTCAGTCGCGCCCGTACCTTTGGTTTCATGAGTGACATCGAGTACCTGCGCAAGCACAACCTCGCACTCGGCGGCAGCGTGGAAAACGCGATCGTGGTCGACGCCGATGGCGTGTTGAACGAAGACGGTCTTCGTTATGAAGACGAATTCGTCAAGCACAAGATCCTCGATGCGATTGGCGACCTGTACCTGCTGGGCAACAGCCTGATTGGTGAGTTCAAAGGCTTCAAGTCCGGTCATGCACTGAACAACCAGCTGCTGCGCAAATTGATTGAGCAGACAGATGCGTGGGAAGTGGTGACGTTCGAAGACGCCAGCACCGCACCGATCTCTTACATGCGCCCTGTAGCGGCTGTGTAAGTAAAAAACCTCTCTAGTTTTTTGAAGGCCATCCTCGGATGGCCTTTTTTTATACCTGTGGTTTTTGTATTGCCTGGGATGGCCCTATCGCGAGCAGGCTCACTCCTACAGGGGGAACGCATTCCAATTGTAGGAGTGAGCCTGCT
>NZ_QETJ01000049.1:0-31582 GCF_003105095.1 Pseudomonas sp. NDM
GCGGTCTGTCAGTCAAAGCGTTGTTGACTGATTTACCGCTATCGCGAGCAGGCTCACTCCTACAGGGGAAATGCGTTGTCTTCAGGTCGGGCTATCGAGATTCAGGTGCAGGTTGTCGATCAACCGTGTCGTACCCAGGAACGCCGCCGCCAGAATCACCAGATCGCGATCCTGCGCCGTCGCCGGACGCAAGGTCAGGCCATGGCGGATTTCCAGATAATCCGGGCGCAGACCGGCCGCTTCCAGCACCTGCAACTGCGCAGCTACCAGCGCCGGGTAATCACGCTGACCTTGCTTGATCGCTTCGGCAATGTTGCTCAGCACGCGGTAGACCACCGGCGCCACGGCGCGCTGCTCTTCACTGAGAAAACCGTTGCGCGACGACAGCGCCAGACCGTCCGCTGCACGCACGGTCGGCTCGCCGATGATCTGGATCGGCATGTTCAGGTCGTGCACCAGCGCGCGGATCACCGCCAGTTGCTGGTAATCCTTCTGGCCGAAAATCGCCAGATCAGGCTGGACCATGTTGAACAGCTTGCTGACCACCGTCGCCACGCCTTCGAAGTGCCCCGGACGGCTGGCACCACACAGGCCTTCGGAGAGTTGCGGCACGCTGACCCGGGTTTGGCCGGCCATGCCGTCGGGGTACATCTCTTCAACCGTTGGCGCGAACAGCAGATCGCAACCGGCTTCGAGGAGCTTTTGCTGATCGGCGGCGAGGGTGCGCGGGTATTTGTCGAGGTCTTCGCCGGCGCCGAACTGCAGCGGATTGACGAAAACACTCGCGACCACGAAGTCCACTCGCTGAGTGGCTTTAGTGATCAGCGCGACGTGGCCGCTGTGCAGGTTGCCCATGGTCGGCACGAAGCCGATGCGCTTGCCTTCACTGCGCGCGCGGGCGACGGCGGCGCGCAGTTCGCGTACGGTTTTGACGGTGTTCATGCAGAGAATCCGTGTTCGATGCCGGGGAACGTGGTGGCTTTGACTTCGCTGACGTAAGCCTTCAGCGCGGCCTGGATACTGTCCTGACCTTGCATGAAGTTCTTGACGAATTTGGGTACGCGGCCGGTGATCGACAGGCCAAGCATGTCGTGCAATACCAGCACCTGACCGTCGGTGGCGTTGCCGGCGCCGATGCCGATCACCGGAATGCCCACGGCCTGGCTGATTTCCGCCGCCAGCTCGCTCGGCACGCACTCGAGCAGCAGCATCGACGCACCGGCCTGCTCCAGCGCGATCGCATCGGCCCGCATCTGCCGCGCCTGGTTCTCGTTGCGCCCCTGCACTTTATAGCCGCCGAGGATGTTCACCGCCTGCGGGGTCAGGCCCATGTGCGCGCACACCGGTACACCGCGCTCGGCGAGCAGACGGATCGACTCCGCCAGCCACAGCTGACCTTCGACCTTGATCATGTGCGCGCCGGCCTGCATCAGCATGGCGCTGTTGATCATGGTTTGCTCAAGGGTGGCGTTGGCCATGAACGGCAGGTCGGCAAGGATCAGGGCATCGCCGTTGCCACGCTTGACGCTGGCGACATGGTAGGCCATTTCCGCCGTGGTCACTGGCAGGGTGCTGTCATGACCTTGCAGGACCATGCCGAGGGAGTCGCCGACCAGCAGCACTTCGACACCGGCCTCGTTGCAGGCGTGGGCGAAGGTCGCGTCATAGCAGGTCAGCATGGTGATCTTTTCACCTTTCTGCTTGAGGCTCTGGAGCGTGGTCAGGGTGATGGCTGGCATGTAAAAAATCCTCGTTCAGGCGCTCTGGAAACTGCTGCGAGTCACGCGCGTGATTCTTCATCTACTCAGGCGCACGGTCTTGTGTCGTGCTTTAAAAGGCCTGGATTGCGCCCGTTCATGCCGGGTTGGCGGCAGCGGGACGCCTATAGTCGTGATGAGCCAAGCGGAAGTCAATTGCGTGTGTTACCGCATTGTTACGCGGGCGGTGTTACCGGCGTTACTGATGCGATTCAGCGGCGCGGCCGGCCTGAATTGGGGAATTCTTGTCTGACAAAATCCCGGATGTGAAATAAACCAATGTAGGAGCGAGCCCGCTCGCGAAGGCGGCAGATCAGTCAACAGAGTGTTGAATGACGCACCGCTTTCGCGAGCAGGCTCGCTCCCACAGGGGATTGCAATCAATCTGTCTGGAGGCGTTCGAGACCGACGAACGGGCAGGCGGCCACCAGGTCTGTCAGCGTGCGACCATCGGCGAGACGCAGACCCTGCGGCGCCAGTTCAGCGAGGGGATAGAGCACAAAGGCGCGCTCCTGAATCTGGTAGTGCGGGACTTTCAGCCGTGGCTCATCGATCAAACGATCGCCAAACAGCAGAATGTCCAGATCCAGCGTGCGTGGCCCCCAGCGCTCCAGGCGTTCGCGGCCCTGAGCGTTTTCGATGGCTTGCAAGGCGTCGAGCAGCTCGATCGGTGCGAGCGAGCTGTCGAGGGCGGCGACGGCGTTGGTGTAACGCGGCTGGCCCGGCAACAGTGAATCGCTTTGATAAAAGGCTGAAACGCCGGCAAGGCTGGTCTGCGGCAATTGCCCCAACGCCGCAATGGCGCTGCGCAATTGGTCGGCCGGGTCAGCGAGGTTGCTGCCCAGGCCAATGTAGATGCGTTCCATGGCTTACTCGCCCGTCGCGCTCGAAGCCCCGGCGCGCTTGCGCTTGGAACCGCCGCTGCGGCGGCGCTTGCGCGGTGCGCCACTGGCATCGTCACCCTTGCCGCTGAGGTCGCGGATCATGTCGCGGCGCTCGCTGTCGTTGGCGTCCTGATAATCGGTCCACCATTCGCCGAGGCCGTCGGTCTCCTCACCGGCGCTTTCACGCAGCAGGAGGAAATCGTAACCGGCGCGGAAACGCGGGTTGTCCAGCAACAGATCGGCGCGTTTGCCACTGCGCCGTGGCAGACGTTCCTGCATGTCCCAGATTTCGCGGATTGGCATGGTGAAGCGCTTCGGAATCGCGATGCGCTGGCACTGTTCGGCAATCAGCTCGTGAGCGGCTTCCTGCATCGCCGGAATCGGCGGCATGCCACGTTCCTGCAGACGCAACACGCGGGCCGGCAGTGCCGGCCAAAGCAGGGCGGCAAACAAGAACGCCGGGGTCACCGGTTTGTTCTGCTTGATGCGCAGGTCGGTGTTGCTCAGCGCTTCGCTGATCAGCGTGTGGGTGTATTCCGGGTTGTATTCCAGCGCCTCGGCGCTGGCCGGGAACAGCGGGGCGAACAGTTGCAGATCGACCAGCATTTCAAAGGTGATCGCGCCGTGGCCGGACAGGAACAGCTTGAGCACTTCTTCAAACAGCCGCGCCGATGGAATCTCGCGCAGCATCGGTGCCAGTTCGCGGATCGGCTGCACGGTGTGCTTCTCTATGCCGAAATTGAGCTTGGCGGCGAAACGCACGGCCCGCAGCATGCGCACCGGATCTTCCTGATAGCGTTGCTTGGGATCGCCGATCAGACGGATCAGGTGATTGCGGATGTCGTGTACACCGTTGGCGTAGTCGAGGATGCGCTCGCTGACCGGATCGTAATACAGGGCGTTGATGGTGAAGTCGCGGCGTTGCGCGTCTTCTTCCAGAGTGCCGTAGACGTTGTCGCGCAGAATCCGCCCGCTCTCGTTGCGCGAAGACTGATTGCTGTCTTCGTCGTCTTCGTTGACCGGGTGATTGGCGCGGAAGGTCGCGACTTCAATGATTTCGCGACCGAAGTGGATGTGCACCAGTTTGAACCGGCGACCGATGATCCGCGCATTGCGGAATTCGGCGCGGACCTGCTCGGGGGTGGCGCTGGTGGCGACGTCGAAATCCTTGGGCGTGATGCCCAGCAGCATGTCACGCACGCAACCGCCGACCAGATAAGCCTGGTAACCGGCACCTTGCAGGCGTTCGACGATGTTCACCGCATAGCGGCTGAACTGCGTTTTCTGCAGCGAATGTTGGCCACTGTTGAGCACTTCAGGGGTGCTGCGGATGTGTTGCGTACGACGCACGGGAGTTCGGAATGACTGGAACAGCTTCTTCAGCATGGGATGCACTGTTTGAAGGAATGTTCGGCCATACCAAAAGAATGACCGCATGATGGGCGCAGATTCTAGCATTTAGTCGGGGGATGGTGTAGGAGACAGCAGATTCGGGCTGAAAGCCGCAAGCTGCAAGGGCCGAGCGAGGAAAATGGGGGGATTTTACCAAGGGGAGAAACTACAAGGGGAGCCGAAGCTCCCCAAGAAGTAGTTGCGTGCTCTTTTTATTATTGATTCGGGCTTCTTGTTTTTGTTGAGTGCCCTCGCCACGAAGTGTTTCCTTCGTGACCCTCCCAATCGGGAGCCAAGAGCAAACGGATTGCTTTGGTCGCTGAATTGCAGTGATCTCTCGATCCAACCAGTACAGGCTCTGTCTTAGGACAGTTTTTGTTGTTCTCGGCCTGGTCGTGGGGCAAGCCCCAAATACAACGCCTCTCCAAAAGAATCAGTTAGCTGCGCCTCTCGCCGTCTTGTTTTTATTGTGCGTGAGTCGATTCGTCTTATTTTTATTGTCTTGTGCATTGCTTGTTATTGTTCTTGTACCAAACATATAGCAGGGTGCGTGCCAACTTTTGCCAAACCCCGCAAAACAAGGGGTTAGGTCGATATAACCGTTTTGCAGGGGCGAAAAAAAGCCGGGGTTTCGTTACCGATAACCCCGGCTTCTGTTACGTGAATCGACTGCGGTAACAGTTTTTTCACATTGGCATGCGTTACCCGCACACGCGGTGGGTAACGCTCAGCTCTCGCTGGCGACCCCGGTCTTGCGCCGTGGAATGCCCAGACGCTGGCGGCGTTCCCACAGGCATTTGCGGCTGACGCCCAGTTTGCGCGCCAGTTCGGTCTCGGTCATGTGGTCCTGATGCTCGAGGACGAAGTGCTGGAAATAGTCTTCCAGCGACAGATCCTCGGTCGGCTCATGGCTGCTGTTGCTGGCGTTACCGCCGGTTTGCGGCGGCAGACCGATGAACTCGTCGTCTTCCAGATCGCTCAGCTCGATGTCGATGCCTAACAGGTCGGCGGAGATCTCCGGGCTTTCGCTGAGAATCACCGCGCGCTCGACGGCGTTCTCCAGCTCGCGCACGTTGCCCGGCCAGGAATAGTGCCGGATCGCCTGTTCGGCATCGGCGGCAAATTTCAGGTCGGTGCGATTGATCCGTGCGCTCTGGCGAGCGAGGAAGGCATTGGCGATTTCGTTGACGTCGGCGCCACGCTCGCGCAGCGGCGGCAGCTTGAGGGCAATCACGTGCAGACGGTAATAAAGGTCTTCACGGAACTGGCCGATTTTCGCCAGGCTCTTGAGATCGCGGTGGGTTGCAGCGATCAGGCGCACATCGACTTTCTGCGACTGCACCGAACCGACCCGGCGAATTTCGCCTTCCTGCAAGACCCGCAGCAGGCGAGCCTGGGCTTCCAGTGGCAGTTCGCCGATCTCATCGAGGAACAAGGTACCGCCGTCCGCCGCTTCGACCAGACCGGCGCGACCGGCGCTGGCACCGGTGAACGCGCCTTTCTCGTGCCCGAACAGTTCGGACTCGATCAGGCTTTCCGGAATCGCCGCGCAGTTCACCGAGATCATCGGCGCCTTGGCGCGTTTCGACAGATTGTGCAGGGCGCGGGCCACGAGCTCCTTGCCAGTGCCGGACTCGCCCTGGATCAGGACGTTGGAATCGGTTGGCGCGACCTTGCGGATCTTGCTGTAAAGGTCCTGCATCGGGGGGCACGAACCGATGATGCCGATTTCGCCGTTGCTGTTATCCACCGAGGCTTTGCCGTTGCCAGTGGCAGGCTTGCTCGCCGTGGCTTCGCCGACGGCGGGCGCGGACTGGCGATCACGCAGGATCCGCGCAACCGCCTGGAGCATTTCATCGTGGTCGAACGGTTTGGCGATGTAATCGACCGCGCCCATTTTCATCGAGTCGACCGCCGAGCGCAGACTGGCGTAACTGGTCATGATCAGCACCGGCGTGCCCTGGCCGAGCTTGATCAGCTCGGTGCCCGGGGCGCCCGGCAGGCGCAGGTCGCTGACGATCAGATCGAACGTAGGAATGGTGAAGCGTTCTTGTGCTTCCTGCACTGATCCGGCTTCGCTGACCTGGTACTGGTTGCGTTCCAGCAGGCGGCGCAAGGCGGAGCGGATAATGGTTTCGTCTTCGACGATCAAAATGTGCGGCATTGATTCGATACTCTCGACGGTCTCAGTTCACAGCGGACGTCGCTTCGACATGACGCGGTAAGGTCACCCGGATACGGGTGCCGCGCTGGCTTTGTACATCAGCCGGGCTGTCGATGGTGATTTGTCCATAATGCTCTTCAACGATGGAATAGACCAGTGCAAGGCCCAGACCGGTGCCTTCACCCGGATCCTTGGTGGTGAAGAAAGGTTCGAACAATCGGTCCATGATGCTCGACGGAATACCACTGCCTTCGTCTTCGACGATCAGATCGACCGTGTGTTCGCCGGCTTCACTCTTGACCCGCACGGCACTGTGCGGCGGCGAGGCGTCACGGGCGTTCGAGAGCAGATTGATCAGTACCTGGGCAAGCCGTTGCGGGTCGCCTTCGACCCAGTGGTCGGGATCGCACAGGTTGTAGAACTGCACTTCGAAATTGCGCCGGTTCAGCGCCAGCAGGCCAATGGCATCCTGCGCGACTTCGGCCAGACACACCGGTTCGTCGCTGTGCTGATGGCTGCCGGCATGGGCGAAGCTCATCAGCGACTGGACGATGCGCGAGACGCGTTTGGTCTGCTCGAGAATCTGCCCGCTGATTTCCGTCAGTTCGCCGTCGTCTTCACGCTCTTCACGCAGGTTTTGCGCCAGACAGGCAATGCCGGTGATCGGGTTGCCGATTTCGTGAGCCACACCCGCCGCGAGTCGACCGATGCTGGCCAGACGTTCGGAGTGCACCAGTTTGTCCTCGAGCATCTGCGTTTCGGTCAAATCCTCGACGAGTAACACCAGGCCACTGTTGCCCGGTGCCAACGGCTCGTCGATTGCCGCTTTGTGCAGGTTCAGCCAGCGGGTCTGGCCATCGAGGGCCAGATGCTGTTTGTGCAAGTGCTCGTCGGGCAGATTGATGAAGCCTTGCAGCAACTCTTTCCACGGGTTGGCGATGGTACTCAGGCGCGAACCGACCACCCGCTGCGCAGCGATGCCGGTCAGCTCTTCCATGGCTTTGTTCCACATCAAGATCTCCTGATCCTTGGCCAGCGAGCAGACGCCCATCGGCAGCTCCTGCAAGGTCTGCCGGTGGTAGCGGCGCAGGGCGTCGAGTTCGGCGGCCAGGCCTGTGAGGCGCGAGTGGTAATCCTCGAGGCGGCTTTCAATAAAGTGAATGTCTTCGGTAACGTAGTTTTCGCCGCCGGCCTTATAGGGCAGGAAGGTTTCCACCATATCCTGCGCGACGCTCGGGCCCATCAGGCCGGACAGGTTGGCCTCGATGCGGTCGCGCAAACGGCGCAAAGCGTAAGGGCGGCGTTCGTCGAAGGGCAGATACAGATCGCGCAGCGCTTGCTCGACTTCTTTCTGCGCCGCCTTGGCGCCCAGCGGTTTGGCCAGTTGCGTGGCGAATTCCTGCGGCGAGGCGGCGTGCAGTTCGCGGCGTTGCGGGCGGCGCACGTTGTCCACCGCACAGGCTTCGGCCGCACTGGCTTCTTCCGGGCTGGCGTTGGTGAACAGCGAAATCAAAGTGAACATCAGCACGTTGGCGGCGAGCGAGGCGATGGCTGCCATGTGCCAACTGGTGTCGTCGAGCACGTAGATCATGTTCAGCAGCGGAATGTAGAAACCCTGCAGATTGCCGACCAGCGGCAGCAACATGGTCACCACCCAGACCGTGATCCCCGCCAGCAGACCGGCAATGAAGCCGCGGCGGTTAGCGGTCGGCCAGTACAGCACCGACAACACCCCGGGCAAAAATTGCAGGGTAGCCACGAATGCGACGATACCGAGGTTGGCCAGATCCTGTTCGACGCCCAGCATCAGGTAGAAACCGAAACCGGCCATGATGATGGCAACGATCAACGCCCGGCGGGTCCATTTCAGCCAGCGGTAGATATTGCCCTCGGCCGGCGGTTGATAGAGCGGCAGCACCAGATGGTTCAGCGCCATGCCCGACAAGGCCAGGGTGGTGACGATGATCAGGCCACTGGCGGCGGACAGACCACCGACATAGGCAAGCAAGGCCAGCGGTTTGCTGTTGGCGGCAATGCCGATGCCGAGGGTGAAGTATTCCGGGTCGGTGGTGGCGCCCAGTTTCAGGCCGGCCCAGAGAATCAGCGGCACGGCGAGGCTCATCAACAGCAGAAACAGCGGCAGGCCCCAACTGGCACTGACCAGCGAGCGCGGATTGAGGTTCTCGGTAAATGTCATGTGATACATGTGCGGCATCACGATTGCCGAGGCGAAGAACACCAACAGCAGCGTGCGCCACGGGCCTTCCTGCAACGGCGTGTGCAGGGCAGCGAGGGCGGTCTGGTTCTGCAGCAGCCACAGCTCAAGCTGTTGCGGGCCGTCGAACACGCCATACAGCGCATACAGGCCAACGCCGCCGAGGGCGATCAGTTTGATGATCGACTCAAAGGCAATCGCGAACACCAGCCCTTCGTGTTTCTCGCGGGTGGCGATATGCCGGGAACCGAAGAAAATCGTGAACAGAATGATCAGCGCACAGAACGCCAGCGCCACGCGGCTTTGCACGCGTTCGCCGGTGAGAATGCCGATCGAGTCGGCCACTGCCTGAATCTGCAGGGCCAGCAGCGGCAGCACGCCGATCAGCATGAAGATCGTGGTCAGCGCGCCGGCCCAGGTGCTGCGAAAGCGGAAGGCGAACAGGTCGGCCAGCGATGACAGTTGGTAGGTGCGGGTGATTTTCAGGATCGGATAAAGCAGCACCGGCGCCAGCAGAAACGCGCCGGACACGCCGAGATAGCTGGACAGAAAGCCGTAACCGTACTGATAGGCCAGACCCACCGTGCCATAGAACGCCCAGGCACTGGCGTAAACCCCAAGCGACAGGGTGTAGGTCAGCGGGTGGCGAATGATCGCGCGCGGGATCATGCCCCGTTCGCTGACCCAGGCCACGCCGAACAGTGCCGCGAGGTACGCGGCGCTGACCAGGATCATCTGGGTCAGGCTAAAGCTCATCGGCATCTTTTTGGCTCTGCAGGATGAAGGTCACGACAATCAGGATCAGCCAGAGCAGATAAGGGCGATACCAAGCGCCCGTCGCGTCGATCCACCAATCCATGATGGCGGGGGAGAACAGGTAGATCCCGACGACCAGAAGCAGGACCAAGCGATAGATGTACATCCCGGCCTCTCTTTTTTATGCGCGTGCCCGAAAACGTGCGGCGATGGTAACGGATGGGCGCGCGACTGCAAGTGTCGTCATTGCAGTTGCGCTTCGGGCAGGGTCAGTGTGCGCGGGATCCTGTCGGCATCCCAGTGTGCGCTGCCCCAGACAAGCAGTTCGCGCGGCGACGCGTGGGCCAGCTCAGTGCCGGGGTTCTGCCCCAATGCACGCAAGGCTCGCAGCAGTAACGGCGTGGCTTGATCGGCTTCAAGCGGTGGCGAGCGGTAGGACTTGCCGAGTTTGTTGCCGTCCGGCTGAGTGATCAATGGCAGGTGCAGATAGCGCGGCTGTTTCAGGCCGAGCAGTTCTTGCAGGTACAACTGGCGCGGCGTCGAATCGAGCAGATCGGCGCCGCGCACGATATCGGTGATGCCCTGCCAGGCGTCATCGAGCACCACCGCGAGTTGATAGGCATAGAGACCGTCTCGACGACGGATGACGAAGTCGCCAACGTCGCGGCCCAGGTGCTGACGGTATTCGCCCTGTACGCGGTCAATAAAGTGGTATTCCAGCTCCGGCACGCGCAGGCGGATTGCGGCGTCGTGCTGAGCATGCCCGGCGTTGCGACAGAACCCAGGATAAATGCCGTGGTAGGGCTCCAGCTGTTTGCGCGAGCAGGTGCAGGCGTACGCCAGACCGTGATTGAACAGGCTGTCGAGCACCTCGGCGTAGGCCGCGTGCCGATCGCTCTGGCGGACCATTTCGCCGTCCCATTCGAAACCGTAACTTTCCAGCGCCTTGAGAATCGCCGCTTGCGCACCGGGCTCTTCCCGCGGCGGATCGAGATCTTCCATGCGCACCAGCCAGCGCCCACCGACCGAGCGGGCGTCGAGGTAGGACGCCAACGCAGCGACCAGCGAGCCGAAGTGCAGGTGGCCACTGGGGGTGGGGGCGAAGCGGCCGATGTAGGCGGGGGACGTTTTGGCGGTCATGGAAACGAAACTACTTTTCAGGCTATACGCAGGTCAACCTGTAGGAGTGAGCCTGCTCGCGATAGCGGTGTGACATTCAACCAAGATATTGACTGAGCCATCGCTATCGCGAGCAGGCTCACTCCTACAAAAAGCAACGGCAGAAACAAAAGGCACAAACAAAAACGGAGCGTTCGCACGCTCCGTTTTTCGTTCAGGTCGAGATTACTTGCCGACCTGCTTTTCCTTGATTTCCGCCAGGGTCTTGCAGTCGATGCACAGATCGGCGGTCGGACGGGCTTCGAGGCGCTTGACGCCGATCTCGATGCCGCAGGACTCGCACCAGCCGTACTCTTCGTCTTCGATCAGTTGCAGCGTCTTGTCGATTTTCTTGATCAGCTTGCGCTCGCGATCGCGGGCGCGCAGTTCGAGGGCGAACTCTTCTTCCTGGCTGGCACGGTCGGCCGGGTCAGGGAAGTTGGCCGCTTCGTCTTTCATGTGATCAACCGTACGGTCGACTTCCTGCATCAAGTCCAGTTTCCACTTGTTCAGGATCTTGGTGAAGTGCGCGCGCATCGGAGCGCCCATGTACTCTTCACCCGCCTTCGAAACGTAAGGTTCGAAGCCGCTGATCGTCGCTTGCTGCTGTTGCTTTGCTTGGGTGGACATGAAATAGACCGCCTCTACTCTTGTAATCCATTGCGCAGGATTGCTCCATCACCGACACCTGCCGGCCCTGCGGCTGCAAGCGGGCGAACTTACCAGATCAAATCAGCCTGCGCTACTCCCGGATGTCGAGCCCCCGGCGGGTGGCGCTTGCAGATGTTTGGCAAGCCGTGTCTGTGGGAATGGAGACCTGTTCAATCACTGATTTTAGTCAATCCTGGAGCGTACGTTCAGATCGTTACAGTCCAGCGTTCTTGAGGCTGTGACCTTCACGGGTTCTCGCTCGTTCCGGCAGACAGGTAGAATCGTCTCTTTTTTCCTGTCGAAGGCAATCCGATGGCCACCTACAGTGCGCGCAGTCGTGCGATCGAACCGTTCCATGTGATGGCGCTGCTGGCGCGGGCCAATGAATTGCAGGCTGAAGGGCACGACGTGATCCATCTGGAAATCGGCGAGCCGGACTTCACCACCGCCGAGCCGATCATTCGCGCCGGCCAAGCCGCGTTGACCGCGGGCAAGACCCGTTACACCGCGGCCCGTGGCATTCCCGAGTTGCGCGAGGCGATTGCCGGGTTTTACCAGTCGCGATACGGCCTGAACATCGACCCGCGGCGCATTCTGATCACACCGGGCGGCTCTGGCGCGCTGTTGCTGGCCAGTGCCTTGTTGGTCGATCCGGGTAAACACTGGCTGCTGGCAGACCCGGGCTACCCGTGCAACCGGCATTTCCTGCGGCTGGTCGAAGGCGCGGCGCAACTGGTCCCGGTCGGGCCGGAGGTGCGTTATCAACTGACCCCGGATCTGGTCGAGCGGCATTGGGACCACGACAGTGTCGGCGCCTTGGTCGCTTCGCCGGCCAATCCGACCGGGACTCTGCTGACCCGCGATGAGCTGGCCGGGTTATCCACAGCGATCAAGGCCAGACACGGGCATCTGGTGGTGGACGAGATCTACCATGGCCTGACCTACGGCACCGATGCCGCCAGTGTGCTGGAAGTCGATGACAGCGCTTTTGTCCTCAACAGTTTCTCCAAGTATTTCGGCATGACCGGATGGCGCCTGGGCTGGCTGGTGGCGCCCGAAGCGGCGGTCGGTGAACTGGAAAAACTTGCGCAGAACCTCTACATCAGCGCGCCGAGCATGGCGCAGTATGCGGCGCTGGCGTGTTTCGAACCGGCGACGATCGCGATTCTCGAAGAGCGCCGCGCCGAATTCGCCCGCCGTCGCGATTTCCTCCTGCCAGCGCTGCGCGAGCTCGGCTTCAACATTGCCGTTGAGCCGGAGGGCGCGTTCTATCTGTACGCCGATATCAGCCGTTTCGGCGGCGATGCCTTCGCGTTCTGCCGGCATTTCCTCGAAACCGAGCATGTGGCCTTCACGCCCGGGCTGGATTTCGGTCGTTATCAGGCCGGCCATCACGTGCGCTTCGCCTACACCCAAAACCTCACACGCTTGCGGGAAGCCGTGGAGCGCATCGCGCACGGTTTGAAGAGCTGGCAAGGCTGATGCGCTTTTATCCTGCTCTGGAAGAAGCGCGGCTGATTCGTCGCTACAAGCGTTTTCTCGCCGATATCGAGACCGTTAACGGCGAGTTGCTGACCATTCACTGCCCGAATACCGGTTCGATGCTCAACTGCCAGGTGGAGGGCGGGCAGGTCTGGTTCAGTCGCTCCAACGACCCCAAACGCAAATTGCCCGGGACCTGGGAAATCGGTGAGACCCCGCAGGGCCGGCTGTTTTGCGTCAACACCGGGCGCGCCAACGGTTTGGTCGAAGAGGCCTTGCAGGCTGGCGTGATCAGCGAATTGAATGGCTTTACCGCGTTAAAGCGTGAAGTCGCCTATGGCCAGGAAAAAAGCCGCATCGACTTCTGCCTCGAATACCCCAGCGGCCCGGCGTACGTCGAAGTGAAAAGCGTCACGTTGGGCTTCGACGGTACGGCTGTGGCGGCGTTTCCCGATGCGGTGACCCAGCGCGGCGCCAAGCATCTGCGTGAGCTGGCGCATCTGGCGCGCGACGGCATTCGGGCGGTGCAGTTGTACTGTGTAAACCTCACCGGCATCGATGCCGTGCGCCCGGCCGAGGAGATCGATTGGGCTTACGCCGAGGCGCTGCGTGAGGCGGTCGCCTGCGGTGTCGAGGTGCTGGCCTACGGCGTGCGCCTCGACCATGAAGAGATGGTCATCGACCGTCGACTCGACGTCTTGCTCAACGGTTAAACATAGACCCACACGCCTTGTGTATCTTCCCGGCATTCAATCGCCGTCAGTGATTGCCCGGCGCACGGGCCGGCAACGCATTCGCCGTCCTCGATCAGAAACAGTGCGCCGTGGGTGGCGCACTGGATCAGGGTGTTGCTGGGGTCGAGAAACCGGTCGGGCTGCCATTCCAGGCCGACGCCCCGATGCGGGCAGCGGTTGAGATAGACGTAGGCCTGTCCACCGCGACGTACGGCGAACAGCTTTTTGCCGTCGATTTCGAAACCGCGACTGCCGGCTTCGACGAGAGCACTGCCGGCGCAGAGAAACTTCATGGCTATCCTCTAGTGTCCGCTCGTGTCTGGATATGTCCGAGCTTGACGTTCAAATGCAAACAATTATCAAATGGCGGCCTTCTCCCAAAGGGAGTCTGGCTGTTGTCGAGGATACTTGGCTCGCTGCGCCGATGCCCGGGAAACCTTGTTCAAGGAAGCTGTATATGCGCCTGAAAACCCGCGTTGCCATGCTGTGCGTCGGCCTTTTTCTCAGCCATCAGACGATCGCGGCGGATTTACCGCAACGCTGGGTCAGCGCCGGTGGGGCACTGTCGGAATGGGTCAGCGCGTTGGGCGGCGAGTCGAAGCTGGTGGGAGTCGACACCACCAGTCAGCATCCGCAATCGTTGCAAACGCTGCCGAGCATTGGCTATCAGCGCAGCCTGTCAGCGGAAGGCATCTTGAGCCTGCGCCCGGACATTCTCATCGGCACTGAAGAGATGGGGCCGCCACCGGTTCTGGCGCAAGTCAAAGCGGCCAAGGTGAAAGTCGAGTTGTTCTCGGCGCAGCCGGATCTGCCGACGCTGGAAAAGAATGTCACTCATCTCGGGCAGTTGCTCGGTGCGCAAGCGAAGGCGGCGCAGTTGCTGCAGACTTATAAACAGCAACTTCAGGCGCAGGCTGCCCGCGTTGCCCAAGTGCAGACCACACAGAAAGCCCCAGGCGTCCTGCTATTGCTCGGGCACGCCGGTGGCAAGCCGTTGATCGCCGGCAAGGACACCGCCGCCGATTGGCTGCTGCAGCAGGCCGGCGGGCACAACCTTGCAACGCATACCGGCTACAAACCGTTTTCCGTGGAATCCCTCGCCAGCCTCGATCCGCAAGTGCTGGTGTTCGCCGACCGTGCGCTGAGCGGTGAGGCGGCTAAAGCTGCGTTGTTCAAGGAAAACCCTATTCTCAATTCCAGCCGTGCGGCCAAGGCCGGACGCGTGATGGAGCTGGACCCGACGCTGCTGGTGGGTGGGCTTGGGCCGCGTCTGCCGGCCGCTTTGCAAACCCTGACTGACGGTTTCTACCCGGCCAAGGACGGCCAATGACCACACTGGTCAAACCCCGTGGCTTGTTTATCGGCCTGACATTGCTGTGTCTGCTGGCGATCTGGCTGTCGCTGGCGCTGGGGCCGGTGAGCCTGCCGCTAGTGGATACCTTGCGCGCCGCGTTGCGTCTGATTGGCGTGCCGTTGGCGCCGGAAGGGCTGGAGCAGGCCGAGCTGATTCTCGGCCAGATTCGCCTGCCGCGAACCTTGCTCGGGTTGGCGGTCGGCGGCGTGCTGGCGCTGTCCGGGGTAGCGATGCAGGGTTTGTTTCGTAACCCGCTGGCCGATCCGGGGTTGGTCGGGGTGTCCAGTGGCGCGGCACTCGGCGCGGCGATTGCGATTGTCGGCGGCTCGTTCTTCGGCGGCCTGCCGGAGTGGTTCGGCCCTTACCTGTTATCGGTGTGCGCGTTTCTCGGCGGGCTCGGGGTCACGGCGCTGGTCTATCGGCTGGGCCGGCGCAACGGTCAGACTCACGTTGCAACAATGTTACTGGCGGGTATCGCGCTGACGGCGCTGGCCGGTTCGGCGGTAGGGCTGTTCACTTATCTGGCCGATGACGCCACGCTGCGCACCCTGACATTCTGGAACCTGGGCAGCCTCAACGGCGCCAGCTATGCGCGGCTATGGCCTTTGCTGATCATTACCATCGGCGTGGCGCTATGGCTGCCGCGTCGGGCCAAGGCATTGAATGCCTTGTTGCTGGGTGAATCCGAGGCCGGGCATCTGGGCATCGATGTCGAACGGCTCAAGCGCGAACTGGTGTTCTGCACCGCGCTGGGTGTCGGCGCGGCGGTGGCGGCGGCAGGCATGATCGGCTTCGTCGGGCTGGTCGTGCCGCATCTGGTGCGCCTGCTGGCCGGTCCCGATCATAAGGTGCTGCTGCCAGCCTCGGTCCTGGCGGGTGCGAGCCTGTTGTTGCTTGCCGATCTGGTGGCGCGCCTGGCGCTGGCGCCGGCGGAGTTGCCGATCGGCATTGTTACCGCGTTTATCGGCGCGCCGTTCTTTCTTTATCTGCTGTTGCGAGGGCGTGCCTGATGTTGTCTGCGCACAATCTGCACGTCCGCCGTGGCCGCAAAGCAGTGCTCAGTGGGGTCACGCTGCAACTCGAACCCGGTGAAGTGCTTGGCGTGCTGGGGCCGAACGGCGCCGGCAAAAGCACATTACTCGGCGCCCTGTGCGGAGAATTGCTCGCCAGTGACGGCAACGTTTCGCTCGACGAGCAGGCGTTGAGTCACTGGAGCGGCACGCAGCGGGCACAACGACTGGCGGTGCTGCCGCAGGTTTCGACACTGGACTTTGCCTTCGCCGTTGAAGAGGTCGTCGGCATGGGCCGTTTGCCCTACCTGACCGGGCGCAGGCGTGATGACGAAATTGTCGCGGCGGCGCTGGCCGCTGCCGATGCCGGGCACCTGAGCGGGCGCAGTTATCTGGCATTGTCCGGTGGCGAGCGTCAACGTGTGCATCTGGCGCGGGTGCTGGCGCAACTCTGGCCAGGGCAGGTCGGGCAAACCTTGTTGCTCGACGAACCGACCTCGATGCTCGATCCGCTGCATCAGCACATCACCCTGCAAGCGGTACGCGAGTTTGCCAATCGTGGCGCGGCGGTGCTGGTGATCCTGCATGATCTGAATCTGGCGGCGCGCTATTGTGACCGGGTGTTGTTGCTGGAAGAGGGGCGTCCGGTCGCGCTGGACACTCCGCAGCAGGTGCTGCGCCCGGATACGCTAAAAGCGGTGTTCGGCCTGGAGGTTTTGGTGCAACCGCACCCGGAGCGTGGGCATCCGCTGATCATCGCCCGCTGATCAATCATCGAGGTGTCGCATGCGTGGATTGTGGTTGTGGGCGCTGGTGTTGCTGGCAGGCTGTCAGCACGTGGTGGCTCCGCCGGTGAGCGGTGAAATCCGCGATCTGCGCAGCGGCGAGATGCTCACCGCGCAGCAACTGCTGACCCGCCTCGCTGAAACTGAGCGCTTGATCATGGGTGAGCAGCACGACAACGCCGATCATCATGCCGCACAGTTGTGGCTGTTGCAGTCGCTCGGCGAGCAACGCGCGCAAGGCAGCCTGCTGCTGGAAATGCTCACGCCGAATCAACAAGCGAAAGTCGATGCGCTGCGCCAGTCGAAATCTGTTCCGGCAGATCTGCCTGTTGCATTGGCCTGGCAGGATGGCTGGGACTGGAATCTTTACGGGCCTATCGTGCGCTTCGCCCTGACGCAGCCGTATCCGCTGCTGGCGGCCAATCTCGACGACAGCGACATCCGCGCGTTTTATCGAAATCCACCTGCTCTCGACGGCCCGCGCAGTAATGCGCCGGCGGTGAAAAACACCTTGCTTGGACAAGTCAGTGAATCTCACTGCGGCTTGTTGCCCGAATCACAGATGCCGGCGATGTTGGCGATTCAGCAACAGCGTGATCGACGTATGGCCGAGGGAATGCTGACGGCACCGACCCCTTCGATCCTGCTGGCCGGCGCCTGGCATGCGCGCAAGGATGTTGGCGTGCCGCTGCATTTGCTGGATCTCGGCGCTGGCAAGCCACCGATCGTATTGATGCTCGCCGAGCAGGGCGATGCGGTCACGGCAGCGATGGCCGACTATGTCTGGTACACGCCGGCGACGCCGAAGCCCGATTACTGCGAGCAGATGCGCCAGCAATTCGGCAAATGACTTTTCTGCGGGCAAAAAAAGACCCGGTAAAAACCGGGTCAAATAACCGTGATTAGCCTGATGAGGAGATAATCTGAGAGTCCGAACCAAGGGCTTTTCAGAATATCGACTGATCTCGCGATCAGTTGTGATAATCATAGCGATTCTCATTACCGAGTCAACCGCTGTTTTTGCAAATCTGTAATTAAGTTTTTCGAGCGGCCGTGAGGCTCCATAAACAAAGGGCTTCGCGCTAGGTGCGATGCGTCGTCAACTGAGTGATCTGTCGATTCAATTGGCCGATCCGTCGAGCCATCCCTTCGATCAGGCTGTGAGCGATCTTCGGATTGCTGCGGGTCATGCTCAAAAATTGATCACCGGGAATCAGCATCACTGTGCTTTGTTCGCGCGTCACCACCGTGGCATTGCGCGGCTCGCCAGTGAACAACGCCATGGCGCCGAAAATCTCGTCCTTGGGCACCTCGCCGACCTTGTGTCCGTCGACGAATGCCTCGGCGTGCCCGTCGATGATCACGAAGACATGATCCGCTGCATCGCCCTGGTGAATCAGGACGGCGCCGGCTTCAACGCGTTTGAAGCCGTTGGTGCTGCGAAACTCGCGCGGTTTCAGCTCCGCCACCGCGTGGGCGAGCAGCGCCATTTGCCCGAGCAGATAGCTCAGCAGCTGCTCCGCTCGATCAGGGTCGGCATACAAATGCTGCAGCACTTCAGCGCGCCGATAAGGCAGCAGCCGCACAGTCCCCTCGCTGCGCAAGCGGCAGTCGCTCCATTGCTCGCCACGTTGCAGACCGAGCAGATCACCTTCCTGCCAGTAGAACAGCGCACGGCCGGCGATGCAGCCATGTACCACGCCCTCGCTCAGCAGAAACAACTGGTCGCCAGCCACCTGTGCAAACAGGTCATCTGTTGCCTGCAGCTCAATAACCGGCGCGCATGGCGACAGCTCCTGCAGCCATTGCCCGGGAAGATTCTGTAAACGATTGATCAGTGCGTCGGCGGGCGCCGATTGTTCCCCCAGCAAATACATGGCGTCAGCGCCTGCTCAGTTTTTGTGGCGCGCAGAAATGGCTTCGAGCTGCTTGTTCAAGGCGTCCTTGCGCTCGGCGGGAATGTCGTTCCAGTGCACGTCCATCAACGCGCCCTCGATCGCATACAGCAACACCTTCGACGCGCGAAACCCGCGGGTGCGCACGGCGCGATAGGCATCCACCGCACCGAGGCGACGCAAGTCCGAGGCGCTGTGGATGCCCACGGCATGCAGCCATTGCGCCGATGTCTTGCCAAGATTTTTCAGGTGTTGCAGTTCATCATTCATCAAGCCTCCTTGCGACGGCCGAATGGTGCGTGGGCAAGCTTCTCAGGAGTGTAGCCATCAGTAGGAAAAGCGTGGTTGTTTGGTCGGAATCGACGCAAAAGCTTCTAAGAAAGGCGGGTGAAAGACCTGCGAATGCAGGAGGAGGGGGGTAATGCATACAACTGTAGGAGTGAGCCTGCTCGCGATGGCGGTGTAGCAGCCGACATCCATTTTGAATATCAGTCAGCTATCGCGAGCAGGCTCACTCCTACAGGGGGAGGATGTTGTGTCAGGGGCTGCCGATGAATATCAGCGAGTGCGATACCGCAACCGCGTGCCGAAATTCATCGACATCAGGATCTCGTCAGCACTCAGCTCCGGCGGAAAGTACGCCCCGGAAATCTGCGCATGGGCCAGGCTGGCGCCTTCGAGCGAAGCCTTGCGAAAGTCGATGCCGCGCAGATCGGCGGAGCGGAAGTACGCATCGCGGAAATCCACGTTATCGGCGTTCAGTTCACGCAGGTCCAGACCACGGAAGTCGCCGCCGACCATGTCGATCAGGCCATCCTGTGGACGTTCGTTGTTGAAGCCTGCGACATCATCTTTGTGCAGCAGGGCGTAAAGCGGAGTGTCGAGCAGTTTCGGCTGGCTCATGTCAGATCACCTGTTGGTTTTATGACGCCAGTATAGTGCCACTATTTGACGGCCGTGAAGCGAGCGAGGGCTTCACGGCCGAAATAGTTTTTTACAGACCTGGCAGGCGCTGACGGATCTGCGCGACCACGGTGTCCAGCGTCCCGGATTCATTGGTCTGCACGCGTTTGCTGCGCAGGATTTCTTCCGGCGTCAGCGCTTCGCGGTTGGCCTGCTGCGCTTCGATGACTGCGAGGGTGGCGTCGGACGGATCCTTTTTATCGGCCTGACGCACCGCCAGCCAGCTTTCGATCACGGCTTGCGGGGCGTTGCAGTCGAGGATCAGGAAGGGCGTGCCGGTGGCTTCGGCAATCTTCGCTGCGTTGTCGCGCTGCTCACGCTTGAGATAGGTCGCGTCAATCACTACCGGGAAACCGGCGTGCAAGATGACCTCGGCGATCTCATGCAGGCGCGCGTAAGTCGCGGCGCTGGCGTCGGCGCTGTAAATGCCTGCCTGCACATCGTTGGCAACGCTCTGCTCACCGAACAGGCGCTTGCGCTCGACATCCGAACGCAGGCGAATCGCGCCCAGCGCTTCCACCAGGCGCATGGCCACGTGGCTTTTACCGACGGCGGAAACACCGTGGGTGATGGCCATGAAGCGCGAAGGAATGGTGCTGTAGCTTTCTGCCAGGTTGGCGTAGTTGCGGTACTGGCGCAGGGTGGTGGCGCGCTGCACGGCAGTCGCATCCGCCGGCATGCTGAACAGCGCCACTTTGGCGCGCACTAGAGCGCGGTAGGCTTTATAGAAGTTCAGCACTTCCAGGCCCTGATAGTCACCGGTCAGTTCCAGGTATTGGCTGATCAGGCGACGCGCCAGCGATTTCAAGCCGCGGTCTTCCAGGTCCATCGCGAGGAAGCCGGTATCGGCCCAGACGTCAGTGAAACGGAATGGCTCGTTGAATTCGATGCAGTCGAAGATCACCACATTGCCGTCGATGACCGTGGCGTTGCCCAAGTGAATATCACCGTGGCATTCGCGGGTGAAACCTTGCGCCTTACGCTGGGCGAATAACGGCTTGAGGCGTTCGAAGCTGCTTTCGGCCCAGGCTTTCAGTGCTTCAAGTTGCAGCAGGTCGTTCTTGTCGCTGAGGAATGGCAGGATCTGCTCGAAGTTTTGCGCGACCGGCGCCATCACGCTGTCCGGCGTGCCGGCGTCGTGTTCGGCCGGGACTTTCGGGGCATTGAGATGGAAATGGGCAATCTGCTCAGCCAGGGCATCGATGTGCTGAGTGGTCAGTTCGCCATTGGCTTGCAGCGTGCTGAGCAACCCGCTCTGCGGGAACTGGCGCATTTTCAGCACATATTCGATGGCCGGGCCGTCGCCACCGAGTTGCGGGGCTTCGATGCTGCCGGTGACTGGCAACACGTCCAGATACAAATCAGCGGTCAGACGCTGGTTGAGGCGCAGCTCTTCCGCGCAGAAATGCGCGCGTGCGTCGAGGCTGGTAAAGTCGAGAAAGCCGAAATTCACCGGTTTCTTCACTTTATAGGCAAAGGGGCCGGTGAGGATCACCCACGAGATGTGGGTTTCGATGACCTGAAATCCTTCGACGGGATGCGGGTAGAGGGCCGGGTTTTGCAGGGCAGCGATCAGGGACTGGCTCACGGGCGATCCTTCAGAGGCGGGGGAATTCGAGGCGGCCATTATGGCTGCTTGCCCGCCTGACGCAAACCTCCGCGCGTGCCTGTTGAGGATCGATAAAGTGCGTATAATCCGCCGCCATGACTCGATCCCGATCCCCCCGTACCAAGAAAAAACCACCAGCCAAGGGCCTCAGCCCATGGTTGAGCTGGGCCATTAAACTCAGTCTGGTCGGCCTTGTGGTGCTTGCCGGCTTCGCCGTTTACCTCGATGCCGTGGTGCAGGAGAAATTCTCCGGCAAGCGCTGGACCATCCCGGCCAAGGTGTATGCGCGCCCGCTCGAGCTGTTCGTCGGACAGAAGCTCAGCAAGGACGATTTCCTCACCGAACTCGATGCCCTCGGCTATCGCCGCGAAGCCGTGAGCAATGGCCCCGGTGCCGCCGCCGTCAGCGGCAATACGGTCGACCTGAACACCCGTGGCTTCCAGTTTTATGAGGGGCTGGAAAAACCGCAGCCGGTGCGCGTGCGTTTCTCCGGCGATTACGTCGCCGAGCTGTCCGCGACCAACGGTTCGAAGCTGTCGGTGGTGCGCCTCGAACCGCTGATGATCGGCGGCATTTACCCGAAAAATCTTGAAGACCGCATCCTGATCAAGCTCGATCAGGTGCCGCCGTACCTGCTGGAAACCCTGATCGCCGTGGAAGACCGCGATTTCTATAGCCATTGGGGCGTGTCGCCGAAATCGATCGCGCGCGCGGTGTGGATCAACACCTCCGGCGGCAGGATGACCCAGGGCGGCAGTACGCTGACGCAGCAGTTGGTGAAGAACTTCTACCTGACCAGCGAACGCAGCCTGACCCGCAAGCTCACCGAAGCGATGATGGCGTTGCTGCTCGAACTGCATTACAACAAGCAGGAAATCCTTGAGGCCTACCTCAACGAAGTCTTTGTCGGCCAGGACGGTCAGCGGGCGGTGCACGGTTTCGGTCTGGCCAGCCAGTTCTTCTTCGGCCAGCCATTGTCCGAGCTGAAACTGCATCAGGTCGCGTTGCTGGTCGGCATGGTCAAGGGGCCGTCCTACTACAACCCGCGGCGTAACCCGGAGCGTGCGCTGGAGCGGCGTAATCTGGTCCTCGATGTGCTGGCGCAGCAAGGCGTGGCAACTGCCGAACAGGTCGAAGCAGCGAAGAAAATGCCATTGGGTGTAACCACCCGCGGCAAGCTCGCCGACAGCTCGTTCCCGGGCTTCATCGACTTGGTCAAACGTCAGTTGCGCGAAGACTATCGCGACGAGGACTTGACCGAAGAAGGCCTGCGCATCTTCACCAGTTTCGATCCGATCCTGCAGATGAAAGCCGAAGCTTCGGTCAACGACACGTTCAAACGTCTGGCCGGGCGCAAGGGCTCCGATGACGTCGAGGCGGCGATGGTCGTGACCAACCCGGAAACCGGTGAAGTCCAGGCAATGATCGGCAGCCGTCAGGCCAGTTACGCCGGTTTCAACCGCGCACTCGATGCGGTACGTCCGATCGGCTCGCTGATCAAACCGGCGGTGTACCTCACCGCGCTGGAGAAACCGAGCCAGTACACGCTGACCAGTTGGCTGTCGGACGATCCGTTGTCGGTCAAAGGCGCCAACGGTCAGGTGTGGAAGCCGCAAAACTACGATCGCCGTTCCCACGGCACGGTGTTCCTCTATCAGGGTCTGGCGCATTCCTACAACCTCTCGACTTCGCGTCTGGGCCTGGAAGTCGGCGTGCCGAACGTGCTGAAGACCCTCGGTCGCCTGGGCGTCACCCGTGAATTCCCGGCGTTCCCGTCAATGCTGCTCGGTGCCGGCGGCATGACGCCGATCGAAGTGGCGACCATGTATCAGACGCTGGCCAACGGTGGTTTCAACACGCCGATGCGCGGTATTCGCAGCGTGCTGACCGCCGAGGGCGAGCCGCTCAAGCGTTATCCGTTCCAGATCGAACAGCGTTTCGATCCGGCTTCCATCTACCTGATCCAGAACGCCATGCAGCGGGTGATGCGTGAAGGTACCGGCAGTTCGGTTTATAACGTGCTGCCCAAAACCCTGACGCTGGCGGGCAAGACCGGTACCAGTAACGATTCGCGCGACAGCTGGTTTGCCGGTTTCAGTCAGGATCTGCTGGCGGTGGTCTGGCTCGGTCGCGATGACAACGGCAAGACGCCGTTCACCGGTGCCACTGGTGCGCTGCAGGTCTGGACCAGTTTCATGCGCAAGGCCGATCCGCTGCCGCTGGACATGCCGCAGCCGGACAACGTCGTGCAGGCCTGGGTCGATTCGCGCACCGGCCAGGGTTCCGATGCCAACTGCCCCGGCGCGGTGCAGATGCCGTATATTCGCGGCAGCGAGCCGCCACCCGGCGCCGCGTGTGCAAGCGAAACACCTGCCTCGCCGGAGTCGGTGATGGACTGGGTCAAGGGCTGGATGAATTAAGCAAAGAGGGTTTCAAGTGAACAAGTGGTTGATTCCAGCGGTGACCGCCGTGGCTTTGCTCAGCGGCTGCTCCACCGTACAGCGTGGTTCGATTCCCGTGGTGGATTCGGGCACAGCCGTGTCCAACAGTGAACGCATCGGCGCCAATGGCGGTTTCCGCCAGACCACGGTCAAGCGCCCGGCGCAGGGCCAGACTCAGGCGATTCCGCAGGGCGATACCGGCGTGGTGGTGATGGTGCCGGGCGGCGGTGCTGCGGTGTCGACACCGATCAGCTCTTCGCCGATCGTCCCGGGCCCGGCCTCGGGCGGTATCACATCGGGGCCGTATAACCCGTCGGCGGTTGAGTCGGCACCGATCAATTCCGGCAGCTACAACATGCCTTCCACGCCAAGTGGCATTCCTTCGGCCAGCAGTGGCGGCCTGTCGGCGGATGAGCAGCTGGACGGCCCGGTGCTTGCCTTGCTGACCACCGCGCAACAACAGCAGGCCGGCGGCGACCTCAACGGTGCCTCTTCCAGCCTGGAGCGGGCGCAACGTGTCGCCCCGCGAGAGCCGCAAGTACTGTACCGTTTGGCGCAGGTGCGCATGGCCCAGGGCGATGCCCCGCAAGCCGAGCAGTTCGCCCGTCGCGCGCTGACCATGGCAAATGGTCGTCCGGATCTGCAAGCCAGCCTGTGGGAAATCATCGCCCAGGCACGTGAGAAACAAGGCGATGCCGCCGGCGCTGCTCAGGCCCGTCAGAAGGCCAAGGTTTCCCTGTGATGGACGCGCGCTTCCCGAAAATAGCCGATCATCTGTTGCTGATAGAGCGAGAACTGCGCGCTTTGGGCTGGTGGGATGAGGTCGAACCGTCGGCCGAGGCCCTGAGCAGTGTCGAGCCGTTTTCGGTCGACACGCTGGACTTCGAGCAGTGGCTGCAATGGATCTTCCTGCCGCGCATGAAGATGATCCTCGAACAGGACCTGCCGCTGCCGAACGCCTCGGGCATTCAGGAAATGGCGGAAATGGTCTTCGCCCAGCGCAACCTTGGCGGCAAGGATCGTCAGTTGCAGGTGCTGCTCAAAGAGTTCGACCTGCTGATCACCGCTTCGCGCTGAATACGGTTGTGCAGGAGCTGCCGAAGGCTGCGATCTTTTGATTTTGCTGTTGAAGTGCAAGATCAAAAGATCGCAGCCTCGTTCCACTCGTCAGCTCCTACACAGCTCCTACACAGCTCTCACACAGATCCGGTAGAGTGCCTACGAACAGTTCTCGGCAATCTGCTTCTGCGCTTCGACGATGCGCTCCTGACGCTGCGCGTCGTCGAGCCGCCGCACATCCCCCTCGACTTCCTCACGCAAGCGCGGATTGTTCTGCAATTGCGCGAGATTCGTGCGAGCCTGCTCGCAGAACGCCTTGAGTTGCGCCTGCTGCTCGGCGACCTGTTTCTTCACCTTGGTATCAATCGCCTTCTGATCGCCGAGCACGCCACCCCCCGGCATCGGCGCAGCTTTCGGCGTGGGCGAGGAGGGCGTCTGTACGGTCGTCGACGATTGGCCCTGCGGCGGCTGCGCATCGAAATGCGTGACACCTTGGGCATCGACCCATTTGTAGATTTGAGCAGCCGAGCACCATGGGCTGAGGCCGATCAGCAGAGTGAGGAGGAGCGTTCGCATGCTGATTCCTTGGTAAAAATGCGCAATTGACGCTAACAGAGTAGCGCTTTTCAGGTTTTTTCTTGCGTTCTCATGTGCTTACCCACAATTAACCCAACAGACGACTTGACTTGCAGAGGGCGAAACAGAAGAATCCAAAGTCCGCTGTAGAGGGACTGCCAGAAGCAGACCCACTCGGTAGATCATGAGGCGCACATCCGCGCCGACCTGTTACACCCGCAACGCGTTACCTCGCGCTGGGTGGGAAAGGCCCGCAACACTTGGGACGATCCCAATACTTGCTCAGTCAGTGCTGACGTAGTCGGCGACCACCGTCGCTCATGCTCTGCCGAGAAGTAAACCTATTAAGACCCGCCCCTTTTTGTGGACGGTATTCTGGCGTTTTAGAGGTGAACAACGTGGAGCTTTTATCTGGCGGTGAGATGCTCGTCCGCTTTTTGCGTGACGAAGGCGTCAAATATATCTACGGGTACCCGGGTGGTGCTCTCCTGCATGTTTACGATGCCCTGTTCAAAGAACCGGAAGTGACCCACATCCTGGTTCGTCACGAACAAGCGGCGACCCATATGGCTGACGGCTACGCCCGTGCCACCGGTAAAGCCGGCGTAGTATTGGTGACATCCGGTCCAGGCGCCACAAACGCCATCACCGGTATCGCCACCGCCTATATGGACTCGATTCCGATGGTGATCATTTCCGGTCAGGTGCCAAGCACCATGGTCGGCACCGACGCGTTCCAGGAAACCGACATGATCGGTATCTCCCGGCCGATCGTGAAGCACAGCTTCATGATCAAGCACGCCTCGGAAATCCCGGAAGTCATGAAGAAGGCGTTCTACCTGGCGCAATCCGGTCGTCCGGGTCCGGTCGTGGTCGACATCCCGAAAGACATGACCAACCCGGCCGAGAAGTTCGAATACGTTTTCCCGAAAAAAGCCAAGCTGCGTTCCTACAGCCCAGCCGTTCGCGGTCACTCCGGGCAGATTCGCAAAGCAGCGGAAATGTTGTTGGCAGCCAAGCGCCCAGTGCTGTACTCCGGCGGCGGCGTCATCCTCGGCAACGGCTCAGCGCAGCTGACCGAGCTGGCAAAAATGCTCAACCTGCCGGTAACCAATACCTTGATGGGCCTGGGCGCTTTCCCTGGCACTGACCGTCAGTTCATCGGCATGCTCGGCATGCACGGCAGCTACACCGCGAACCTGGCGATGCACCATGCCGACGTGATCCTCGCGGTCGGCGCACGCTTCGACGATCGGGTGATCAACGGCCCGGCCAAGTTTTGCCCGAACGCCAAGATCATCCACATCGACATCGATCCAGCGTCGATCTCCAAGACCATCAAGGCCGACGTGCCGATCGTTGGTCCGGTCGAGAGCGTCCTGACCGAAATGGTCGCGATTCTCAAGGAAATCGGCGAGACCCCGAACAAGGAGTCCGTGGCCAGTTGGTGGAAGCAGGTCGATGAATGGCGTGGCGATCGCGGCCTGTTCCCTTATGAAAAGGGCGACGGCAGCCAGATCAAGCCGCAGACCGTGATCGAAACCCTCTGCGAAGTGACCAAGGGCGACGCCTTTGTCACCTCCGACGTGGGTCAGCACCAGATGTTCGCTGCGCAGTACTACACCTTCAACAAGCCTAACCGCTGGATCAACTCCGGTGGTCTGGGCACGATGGGCTTCGGTCTGCCAGCCGCGATGGGCATCAAGCTGAGCTTCCCGGACGACGATGTGGCCTGCGTCACCGGCGAAGGCAGTATCCAGATGAACATCCAGGAGCTGTCGACCTGCCTGCAGTACGGCTTGCCGGTGAAAATCGTCATCCTCAACAACGGTGTGCTGGGCATGGTTCGCCAGTGGCAGGACATGAGCTACGGCAGCCGTCACTCGCACTCCTACATGGAATCGCTGCCTGACTTCATCAAGCTGGCTGAGGCCTATGGCCACGTTGGCGTACGCATCACCGAATCGAAAGATTTGAAGTCGAAGATGGCTGAAGCGTTTGCCATGAAGGATCGCCTGGTGATCATTGATGTTGCAGTCGACACCAGCGAGCACGTCTACCCGATGCAGATCAAAGACGGCTCCATGCGCGATATGTGGCTGAGCAAGACGGAGCGTACTTAATCATGCGGCACATTATTTCCCTGCTTCTGGAAAACGAACCCGGCGCTCTGTCTCGCGTAGTCGGCCTGTTCTCGCAGCGCAACTACAACATCGAAAGCCTGACCGTGGCCCCGACCGAAGACCCGACCCTGTCGCGTCTGACGCTGACCACCGTGGGCCACGATGAAGTGATCGAGCAGATCACCAAAAACCTGAACAAGCTGATCGAAGTGGTCAAGCTGGTGGACCTGTCGGAAAGCGCTCACATCGAGCGCGAACTGATGCTGGTCAAGGTCAAGGCCACTGGCGCCCAGCGCGCCGAGATCAAACGCACCACCGATATCTATCGTGGGCAGATCGTTGATGTCAGCGCCAGCGTGTATACCGTTCAGTTGACCGGTACCAGCGACAAGCTCGACAGCTTCATTCAGTCCATCGGCACCGCATCGATTCTGGAAACCGTCCGCAGCGGCGTGACCGGCATTGCTCGCGGCGACAAAGTACTCAGCATCTAAACCAAATTAGCGCATGGCCTGAACGGCCGGATATAAGGGGAAATTCATGAAAGTTTTCTACGATAAAGACTGCGACCTGTCGATCATCCAGGGCAAGAAAGTTGCCATCATCGGTTACGGCTCCCAGGGTCACGCTCAAGCGTGCAACCTGAAAGACTCCGGTGTCGACGTTACCGTCGGTCTGCGTAAAGGTTCGGCCACCGTTGCCAAAGCCGAAGCTCACGGCCTGAAAGTGACCGACGTGGCCTCTGCCGTAGCTGCTGCCGACCTGGTCATGATTCTGACCCCGGACGAATTCCAGTCCTCGCTGTACAAGAACGAAATCGAGCCGAACATCAAGAAAGGCGCCACCCTGGCCTTCTCCCACGGCTTCGCGATTCACTACAACCAGGTTGTTCCGCGTGCCGACCTCGACGTGATCATGATTGCGCCGAAAGCCCCGGGCCACACCGTACGTTCCGAGTTCGTCAAAGGCGGCGGTATCCCTGACCTGATCGCGATCTACCAGGACGCCTCGGGCAATGCCAAGAACGTAGCGCTGTCCTACGCCGCTGGCGTGGGTGGTGGTCGTACCGGCATCATCGAAACCACCTTCAAGGACGAGACCGAGACCGACCTGTTCGGCGAACAAGCCGTTCTGTGCGGTGGTACCGTTGAACTGGTAAAAGCCGGTTTCGAAACCCTGGTTGAAGCTGGCTACGCGCCGGAAATGGCCTACTTCGAGTGCCTGCACGAACTGAAGCTGATCGTAGACCTCATGTACGAAGGCGGTATCGCCAACATGAACTACTCCATCTCCAACAACGCCGAGTACGGCGAGTACGTAACCGGCCCGGAAGTGATCAACGCCGAATCCCGTCAGGCCATGCGCAACGCCCTGAAACGTATTCAGGACGGCGAATACGCCAAAATGTTCATCAGCGAAGGCGCAACCGGCTACCCTTCGATGACCGCCAAGCGTCGTAACAACGCCGCTCACGGTATCGAAATCATCGGCGAGCAACTGCGCTCCATGATGCCGTGGATCGGTGCCAACAAGATCGTCGACAAAGCCAAGAACTGAGTCGTCGTCCCTTGTACGAAAAACGCGGCCTCGGCCGCGTTTTTTCGTTTGGGCCGGTGCTTCTGGTATAAAGCTGCATCGTTTGTGGCCGAACTGTCGTCCTCAAGCATCTGTCGAATTTTTTCCAAACCGTTGCAAGGTAATGTCCATGAGCGAACGTCCCGAAGAGCCGAACAAGGCTTCCGACGCCGAAAGCCTGCTGCCCATCGATGAACACATCGAAGAAGGGCACGACGCTGAAGGTCGCAAAGTCCGGCATCGTGGTATCTATCTGCTGCCGAACCTGTTCACCACTGCCAACCTGTTCGCAGGCTTCTACTCCATCATCAACTCGATGAGCGCCCAGGCCGCCCTGAGTGCCGGTGACTCGGTGAATGCGAGCAAGTACTTCGCTTTCGCTGCGATCGCGATCTTCGTCGCGATGGTGCTGGACGGCCTCGATGGCCGCGTGGCGCGCATGACCAATACGCAAAGTGCCTTCGGCGCCGAGTACGACTCGCTGTCGGACATGGTCGCATTCGGTGTCGCGCCGGCATTGCTGGCCTTCGGTTGGGCATTGGGCGACATGGGCAAGGTTGGCTGGATGGTCGCCTTCATCTATGTGGCGGGCGCAGCGTTGCGTCTGGCGCGCTTCAACACTCAGGTCGGCACGGCGGATAAACGCTACTTCATCGGTCTGGCCAGCCCAGCGGCGGCAGGCGTGGTGGCGGGCATTGTCTGGGCGTTCAGCGATTACGGCATCCAGGGTTCGAAGATGTCGTTCCTGGTCGCGCTGATGGTTGCGGCCGCCGGCATGCTGATGGTCAGCAACATCAAGTACAACAGCTTCAAGGAGCTGGATCTGAAAGGTCGCGTGCCGTTCGTGGCGATCCTGGCGGTGGTGCTGGTATTCGCTGTTGTGTTCAGCGATCCGCCGCGCATTCTGCTGCTGGTGTTCCTCGCTTACGCGGCGTCCGGCCCGGTGCAGTACCTGTTGCGTCTTCGTCGTCACAAAAACGCCGAGTGATGTAATTTCGCGCATACTCCGCAGTCTATGGGTGCACCTGTCCTCCAAAGCTGCGGAGTTGTCATGTTGATCAAGATCCCCAAAGCATCCGACTGCCATGAGTCGGATGTCACGCCTGAAGCCATTTATCTTTCCCGTCGCCAATTGCTCGGTGCTACCGCTGCCGGTATTGCCGTAAGCAGCCTGCCGCGCTGGGCGAGTGCCGCTGATGCCCCTCGCTACTCTGATGTCGAATCCGGCAAGGCGCCGGCCTGGTTTGCCGAAAAGCTTCCTTCTACTCAGTGGGGGGCGGTCGACGTCAAGGACGAGGCGATCACGCCTTATAAAGACGCCACGCACTACAACAACTTCTATGAGTTCGGTACCGGCAAGGGCGATCCGGCTTCGAATGCGGGCGACCTGAAAACCGAACCCTGGAGCGTAGTGATAGACGGGGAGGTGGGTAAACCGGGGCGCTACGCACTGGAAGACTTCATGAAACCGTATCAACTGGAGGAACGTATCTATCGACTGCGCTGCGTCGAGGCGTGGTCGATGGTCATACCCTGGATCGGCTTTCCCATTTCGGCCCTGCTCAAACAGGTCGAGCCGACCTCCAAAGCGAAGTACATCCGCTTCGAAACCCTGCAGGATCCCAAGAGCATGCCCGGCCAGCGTTCCGGTTTTGCCCTGATCGATTGGCCATATGTCGAAGGCTTGCGTCTGGACGAGGCGATGAATCCTTTGGCGATCCTCGCGGTGGGCATGTATGGCCGCGAACTGCCGAATCAGAACGGCGCCCCGTTGCGTCTGGTGGTGCCATGGAAGTATGGCTTCAAAAGCGTGAAATCCATTGTGCGTATCAGTCTGGTCAGCGAGCAGCCGAAGACCACTTGGCAAAGCATCGCAGCCGACGAGTATGGCTTCTACGCGAATGTGAATCCGACGGTCGACCATCCACGCTGGACTCAAGCTCGCGAGCGGCGCTTGCCAAACAGTCTGTTCAAACCGAATGTGCGCGATACGCAGATGTTCAACGGCTACTCGGATGAAGTCGCTTCTTTATATACAGGGCTCGATCTGCGGAAGAACTACTGATGCGCTATCCGTTCTGGCGAGTGGGCGTTTTCATTGCTGCGGCCATCTGGCCGTTGCTGTGGTTCTATCAGGCGTTCGCCGATCTGCTCGGGCCTGATCCGGGCAAGGTGCTGGTCGATCGTCTTGGACTTGGCACGCTGGTGTTGCTGTTGATCACGCTGAGCATGACACCTCTGCAAAAGCTGAGCGGCTGGGCGGGGTGGATTGCGGTTCGCCGGCAGTTGGGGCTTTGGTGTTTTGCCTATGTGACGCTGCATCTGTTCAGCTACATGGCGTTTATCCTCGGATTCGACTGGTCTCAGCTGGGCGTGGAGCTGCGCAAGCGGCCATACATTATTGTCGGTGCACTGGGCTTTCTCGGCTTGCTGATATTGGCGGTGACGTCGAATCGCTATAGTCAGCGTCGGTTGGGTGCTCGCTGGAAGAAGCTGCATCGTCTGGTTTACGTGATTCTCGGGCTCGGTTTGCTGCATATGCTGTGGATCGTGCGGGCTGATCTGGAGGAGTGGACGATTTATGCCTTTATAGGCGCGGCGCTTTTGCTGCTTCGTCTGCCGCCGGTGACCAGACGAATCCCGCGTTTATTGGGCAAAAAGCAGAATCTGCAAGAAAAGCGAAATTAACGGTTGACGGCAGATTCCAGAGGTCTATAATTCGCCCCACTTCCGGCGCAGTCGAAACGGAAAACTCCTTGAGATTCAACGAGTTATACGGTTTTCGACAGCGGCTTGCTTCAGATCATCGAAGCCTGGAAGGAGTTGAAAGAGCAGTGATGTTTGGCTCTTTTAATGGTTCGATCTTCTCGGTCGAAAGCGGAGAAAAAGAGGTGTTGACAGCAGCGATTAACGCTGTAGAATTCGCCTCCCGCTAACGAGAGATCGGAAGCGCAAGTGGTTGAAGTTGTTGAAGAATTCTTCGAAAACTTCTGAAAATA
>NZ_QETJ01000050.1:0-31304 GCF_003105095.1 Pseudomonas sp. NDM
TCTTCGGCGACTGATTAACCGCTATCGCGAGCAGGCTCACTCCTACAGGAATATATGTTCGATCAGAGGCTCGTGCTGAATCGCCGTACGCCGTTTTCCACCGCTGGGATCTGCGCCGCCGTGCTGCCCGAAGCCTGGAACAGCACCAGGTGATCCGCCGCTACGCGAATCCCGACCTGCGCGCCGACCAGATGATCGGCATGGCTCGGAAAGATCGATTCCAGTTGCGCGCCGGTCGGCAGTTGCAGGCGGTACAAAGTCGCCGCACCGAGGAACGTCTTGCCGACAATCTGCGCCTGCAATGCGCTGTCCGGCGCATAGACAATGTCATCCGGGCGCAGCAACACATCCACCGCGCCGCCTATCGGCCAGGTGTAAGCACGATTACCGCGCAGTTCACCCAGCTCGGTCTGCACCGACTCCGGGCTGACGAGCTGGCCGCGAATGAAGTAACCCTGACCGATGAAGCTGGCGACATACGGCGTCGCCGGTTCGTGATAAAGGTTGTAGGGCGTGTCCCACTGTTCCAGCCGACCTTCCTTGAATACGCCAACGTGATCGCTGACGGCGAAGGCTTCTTCCTGATCGTGGGTGACCAGAATTGCACTGGTGCCCCGGGCCTTGAGAATGTCGCGGACCTCATGGCTGAGCTTGCGGCGCAGCTCGCCGTCGAGGTTGGAGAAGGGCTCGTCGAGCAGCAGCAGTTGCGGCTCCGGCGCCAACGCACGGGCGAGGGCGACGCGCTGTTGCTGGCCGCCGGACAATTCGTGAGGAAAACGCTTGCCGAGGTTTTTCAGGTTGACCAGTTCCAGCAGCTCTTCGACCACGCGCGTCTTGTGCGGGTGCTTGCGAATGCCGAAGGCGATGTTGTCGGCCACGCTCAGGTGCGGAAACAGCGCGTAGTCCTGAAACACCATGCCGATCCGGCGTTTCTCCGGCGCCAGGGTGAAACCGGCACTGGAAAGGGTTTCGCCACCCAGGGTGATCTCGCCTTCATGCACCGGTTCGAAACCGGCGATGGCGCGCAGGGTGGTGGTCTTGCCGCAGCCGGACGAGCCGAGCAGGCAGCCGATGTCGCCGGCGTTGAGGTGCAGATTGAGGTTCTGCACCACGCGTTGATCTTGATAGCCGCAAGCGAGGTTGCGCAGGTTCAGCAGTAATTCATGGCTCATGCGTGGTGATATGCCGGTTCGACGAGGAACTCGAGCAGGGCCTTCTGTGCGTGGAGACGGTTTTCTGCCTGATCCCAGGCGACTGAGCGCGGATCATCGAGCAGGTCGAGACTGATTTCTTCGCCACGGTGCGCCGGCAGGCAGTGCATGAACAGCACGTCCTCGGCAGCGAGGTCGAGCAGGGCACGGTTGACCTGGAACGGCGCGAACAGCTTGAGGCGCTTGGCAGTTTCCTCTTCCTGACCCATCGAAGTCCAGACGTCGGTGCTGACCAGATGCGCGCCGCGTACGGCATCCTGCGGGTCGCGGACGATGGTCACGCGATCACCGGCCCTGGCGACAAACTCTGGGTTCGGCTCGTAACCTTCCGGACAGGCGACGCGCAGCTGGAAGTCGAACTGGATCGCCGCTTCTATATAGCTGTTGCACATGTTGTTGCCGTCACCGATCCAGGCCACGGTCTTGCCCTGGATCGAGCCACGGTGCTCAAGAAAAGTCTGCATGTCGGCCAGCAACTGGCACGGGTGCAGATCATCGGACAGGCCGTTGATCACCGGCACGCGCGAGTTGGCGGCGAATTCGGTCAGGGTGCTGTGGGCGAAGGTGCGGATCATCACCGCATCGAGCATGCTCGACATGACGATGGCGCAGTCGCTGATCGGCTCGCCACGGCCCAGTTGGGTGTCGCGCGGGGACAGGAAGATCGCCTGGCCGCCGAGCTGGATCATGCCGGCCTCGAAGGAGATCCGGGTGCGGGTCGAGGATTTTTCGAAGATCATCCCCAGCACGCGGTTTTTCAAAGGCTCGAACAGTACGCCGCGGTTACGCAGGTCCTTGAGCTCAACGCCTCGACGGATCACGCTGACCAGCTCTTCGGGCGTGCAATCCATCAGGGAGAGAAAGTGCCTTGCGCTCATCATTGACTACCTTTTTGCTACAGACCGCAGATGCTCAAAGCCTTGTTTAACGGAACAACGGGCGAGACCTGCGGCGTAAGCCGCACGGGGCGACGAAATAGGGGGAGGCGCGATATTGACATTAAATGTCGCGTTACGCCAATAGGCTACGGTTCAACGGGATGCGGAGCGCGGAGCGAGGGTTTCGATCGCGCATTGTGAAGCCGGGTTCAGTACAACAGCGAGCTTCTTTGTACACTGGCCCCGCCGCGCTTGGCAATGTGCCGCGACGGCAACGGCGCGGCTTTGGTCGCTTTGCGCTCGCTGTGCCACGGATTCGCTTGGTCGGATGTTCAGACTGAAACATTTGCTAAAGCAAAGTGCTGGGTTATAAATAAGTTTCGAGCGACGCAGGAAGCCTCCGCATGGAATCGAAAGAACAACTGTTAATGGAACTGCTGGGCCACACGGCTCGCTCTCTGACCCATCTCACCGCCTCGGTGACCTCGATGTCTTTCGAGTTGTTGCGCAGTGAAGACGAAGTGGTCAAATCCGCCGGTCGACACATGATCGATCGCATGGCCACCATCAGCGCCGGGCTTGACGAGCACTGGCGATTGATCGGCGAACTCACCGGCGTGCATGTCGCCCACGAGCAGATCGAAACCATCCAGGAAATCCAGCTGGCTGCACCGCCGCAGTTGCCTTCGAACTGATCGCAGCGGTTTATCGGCTGCCCTGATAACCGTCGATTCACAAGACGAACGTCGCTGGCGCCGCCTCTGTGCACGGGCCATAGTTTTGTTCCCGCGGGCGTGATTGCCCGCTCCCGAACAAGACAGAGACTGGCCATGACCAAGACTCTTCACCACCGTGCGTGCCACCTGTGCGAAGCCATTTGCGGCCTGACCATCGAAACCACAGAAACCGATGGCAACGTCGCGATCACCTCGATCAAGGGGGACGCCCTTGATACCTTCAGTCGCGGGCATATCTGCCCGAAAGCCGTGGCCCTGCAGGATATCCAGAATGATCCGGATCGCCTGCGCCAACCGATGCGTCGGGTCGGCAATGAATGGCTGCCGATCGAGTGGGACGAAGCCTTTGCGCTGGTGGCCGACAAGCTCGCGGCGATTCAGGAGCGTCATGGGCAGAACGCGGTGGCGGTTTATCAAGGCAACCCGAGCGTGCACAACTACGGGCTGATGACCCACAGCAATTACTTCCTCGGTTTGCTGAAAACGCGCAATCGCTACTCGGCCACTTCAGTCGATCAACTGCCTCATCACCTCAGCAGCTACCTGATGTACGGCCACGGTTTGCTGTTGCCGATCCCGGACATCGACCACACCGATTTCATGCTGATTCTTGGCGGCAATCCGCTGGCCTCCAACGGCAGCATCATGACCGTGCCGGATGTCGAGAAACGCCTGAAGGCTATTCAGGCACGCGGCGGCAAAGTGGTGGTGGTCGATCCGCGGCGCAGCGAAACCGCAGCGATCGCCGATCAGCATGTGTTCGTCCGCCCGGGCGGCGACGCGGCGCTGTTGTTCGGCATGCTCAATACGCTGTTCAGCGAAGGCCTGACCCGCGACAGCCATTTGCCAGTCGAAGGCTTGGACGAGGTGCGCACTGCCGTGGCGTCGTTCACTGCCGAAGCCATGAGTCCATTGTGCGCCGTGCCGGCCGAACAGATTCGCCAACTGGCGCGCGACTTCGCTGCCGCACCGAGTGCTGTCTGCTACGGTCGCATGGGGGTTTCGACCCAAGCCTTCGGTACCTTGTGTCATTGGGTGGTGCAACTGATCAACCTGGTCACCGGCAATCTCGACCGCGTCGGCGGCGCGCTGTGCACCGAACCCGCTGTGGATCTGGTGGCGTCGACCTCGGGCGGGCATTTCAACAAATGGCAGAGCCGCGTTTCCGGGCGGCCTGAATACGGTGGTGAGTTGCCGGTCTCGGCGCTGGCCGAAGAGATGCTCACCGACGGCGAGGGCCAGATCCGCGCGTTGATCACCGTGGCCGGCAATCCAGTGTTGTCGACACCCAACGGCCGGCAGCTGGAACAGGCGCTGGATGGCCTGGAGTTCATGCTCAGCATCGACCTGTACATCAACGAAACCACGCGCTATGCCGACCTGATCCTGCCGTCGACCTCGGCGCTGGAAAACGACCATTACGACACCACCTTCAACCTGTTCGCGGTGCGTAATGTGACCCGCTTCAATCGCGCGATCCTCGCCAAGCCCGAGGGCGCGCTGCATGACTGGGAGATCTTCGTCGGGCTGGCCAAGGCGTTCGCCGAGAAAACCGGCAAAGAGCTGAAACCGACCATGCCGCCGGCGAAGATGATCGACATGGGCCTGCGCATGGGCCGCTATGGTGATGCGTCCGAGCACAAGCTGTCGCTGGCGACGCTGTTCGATCATCCGCACGGCATCGATCTGGGGGCGCTGAAGCCGAATCTGGCGACGCGACTGAAAACGCCGAATCAGCATATTCAGGCCGCACCGCCGGAGATCCTCGCCGACCTCGCACGCTTTGCCGCTTTGCGGGCGCCAGCTGCCGATGAGTTGTTGATGATCGGCCGCCGCCATGTGCGCAGCAACAATTCGTGGATGCACAATTTTCATCGTCTGGTGAAAGGCAAGCCGCGGCATCAGTTGCTGATGCATCCGGATGATTTGGCCAGCCGTGGTCTGGTCGACGGGCAACGGGTTCGGGTGAGCTCGCGGGTCGGGCAGATCGAGGTGGAAGTGCTCGCCAGTCTCGACATGATGAAAGGCGTGGTCAGCCTGCCCCACGGTTGGGGCCACGCGCGCCCGGGCGTGCAGATGGTGATCGCCAGCAGCCAGCCGGGGTCGAGCGCCAACGACCTGACCGACGAGTGTCAGCTCGACGAATTGTCGGGCAACGCGGCATTGAATGGCGTACCGGTGACGGTGGCGGCGGCTTGAGCGGGTCTGTCGGGGAGACCGAGCATGGCGCTCGGGATTCCGTTACAATGCGCCACCGTGCCGACCTCTGAGTCGGAAAGTTCAGCCGAGGTGCTCCATGGATATCATCGAAACGATTAAAGAGCAGATTGCCAATAACACCATTCTGCTTTACATGAAAGGCTCGCCGAATGCCCCGCAGTGCGGCTTCTCCGCAAAAGCGGCGCAGGCTGTGATGGCCTGTGGTGAAAAGTTCGCTTACGTGGACATCCTGCAGAACCCGGAAATCCGCGCCAACCTGCCTAAATACGCCAACTGGCCGACTTTCCCGCAACTGTGGGTCGGCGGTGAGCTGGTCGGCGGCAGCGACATCATGACCGAGATGGCAGCAGACGGTTCGCTGCAAAGCACCATCAAGGCGGCTGTCGAAGCGGCAGCGGCGAACAAGTCCGAAGCCTGATCCGCTTCAATGTAGGAGTGAGCCTGCTCGCGATAGCGTTCTGTCAGGTATTGAACTATCGACTGACACACCGCCATCGCGAGCAGGCTCACTCCTACAAGTGATTTGTGGTGTTGCCTGCATCGCACCAGGCATAAAAAAGCCCCGCACCTCCAAAGAGGGCGGGGCTTTTTTAGTGTCTCGATTCGACGAGTGTCAGATCATTCTTCGCCCATCTGCGATTGCAGATAGTTTTCCAGGCCGATCTTGTCGATCAGGCCGAGCTGGGTTTCCAGCCAGTCGATATGTTCTTCTTCCGATTCGAGGATGTCTTCGAGCAGTTCACGGCTGCCGAAGTCGCCAACGGTTTCGCAATGGGCGATGGCGGCTTTCAGGTCAGCGTGGCCGGTCTTTTCGATGCGCAGGTCGCATTCGAGCATTTCGCGGGTGTGTTCGCCGATGTGCAGCTTGCCCAGGTCCTGCACGTTCGGCAGGCCTTCAAGGAACAGGATGCGCTTGATCAGCTTGTCCGCGTGCTTCATCTCATCGATGGATTCTTTGTATTCGTGCTTGCCAAGCTTGTTCAGACCCCAATCTTCGTACATGCGCGCATGCAGGAAGTACTGATTGATCGCGACCAGCTCATTGGCAAGGATCTTGTTGAGATGCTGGATGACTGTAATGTCGCCTTTCATGATCGGAGTCCTGCCCTGTATTAACCGTATATAAGGCGGAGTTTGAGCTTGGTATTTATAAGTGTCAAACCTAAGTTATTGAATAATAAATGAAAATTAATCGGAATAAGAATGTTTGTGTTCCGCGTCTGGACGCTAAGCAATTGATTTTCAGGCATAAAAAAACCGGACGCGAAGTCCGGTTCTTTGAAAAGGGGGGCATTACGCAGCAGTAAATTCTACCGGGTAGGGGATCGCTGCCTGGGCGGTTTGCAGCTTGGTCAGGGTCTCGCGCACCACTTCCTTGGCAAGGCAAGCGCATTTGCCGCACTGGCTGGCGACGCCGGTGGCCTGGCGAACTTCTTTATAGCTGCAGCAACCTTCATAGATCGCTTCGCGGATCTGTCCGTCGGTGACGCCAGTGCAGAGGCAAACATACATAAGTAAGAACCGTCGCTGGTTGTGACTCAATTGCGATGGATCTTAATGTTAACGAGAATGATTGTCAAAGTGCTTTCGGAACGCTTCCCAGCCAATTTGCCTGCGCCTGACGAACGGTATTTTCCAGGCGCTCGCTTTACCCAATGAATACGTAGTGGATAACCGAACAGGGAAAATCCGTTACGGACAGGCCAAACACGCAGTGTATGATGGTCGTCCCTTGCGAAGAGGGTTCGTGTCACAGGGCTGTCGCCTGAGGGTGACAGGCTGGCCCGGACCCTGAACTTCAAGTTTTTACACCAGGAGATATCAATGAGCGTACTCGTAGGCAAACAAGCCCCAGACTTCACCGTCCCGGCCGTACTCGGCAATGGCGAGATCGTTGACAGCTTCACCCTGTCCTCGGCCATCAAAGGCAAATACGGCCTGGTGTTCTTCTACCCACTGGACTTCACCTTCGTCTGCCCGTCCGAGCTGATCGCTCTGGACAACCGCATGGCTGACTTCAAGGCACGCAACGTGGAAGTGATCGCTGTGTCGATCGACTCGCACTTCACCCACAACGCCTGGCGCAACACTCCAGTGAACAATGGCGGCATCGGTCAGGTGAAATACACCATGGCTGCCGACATGAAGCACGACATCGCCAAGGCTTACGACGTTGAGTCCGAAGGCGGCGTGGCTTTCCGTGGCGCGTTCCTGATCGACGACAAAGGCATTGTCCGTTCGCAGATCATCAACGACCTGCCGCTGGGCCGTAACATGGAAGAGCTGATCCGTCTGGTCGACGCTCTGCAATTCCACGAAGAGCACGGCGAAGTCTGCCCGGCCAACTGGAAGAAAGGCGACAAAGGCATGAACGCTTCGCCAGAAGGCGTTGCGGCTTACCTGACCGAGAACGCTGCTGCCCTGTAAGGCGCAACGTCGAGGTACAAAAAAACCGGCCCAAGTGGCCGGTTTTTTCATGCGCGGGATTTGTTCGCCGAGGATCAGTCGTCGAAGTCTTCCCAGCCGCCCATCTGCTTCCAGCGATTGACGATGCCGCAGAACAGCTCAGCGGTCTTTTCGGTGTCGTAGCGCGCCGAGTGCGCTTCACGACCGTCGAAATCGATGCCAGCCGCCTGACAGGCTTTCGCCAGCACGGTTTGACCGTATGCCAGACCCGCCAGGGTCGCGGTGTCGAAGCTGGAGAACGGGTGGAACGGGTTGCGCTTCATGTCCAGCCGCGCGACTGCCGCGTTGAGAAAGCCCAGATCGAAGCTGCTGTTGTGCCCGACCAGAATCGCCCGTTTGCAGCCGTTGGCTTTCAGCGCCTTGCGGATGCCACGGAAGATGTCGGTCAGTGCGGTTTCCTCGCTGACGGCCATGCGCAGCGGGTGATCAAGCTTGATCCCGGTGAACTCCAGCGCTGCCGCTTCAACGTTCGCACCTTCGAATGGCTCGACGCGGAAGAAGTAGGTGTGATCCGGGTACACGAAACCCTTTTCATCCATGGCGATGGTGGTCGCGGCAATCTCCAGCAGGGCGTCGGTGGCTGCGTTGAAGCCACCGGTTTCTACGTCGACGACAACCGGCAGGTAGCCGCGAAAACGTGCTGCCATCGGGTGACGGGAACCGCCGCCGCCACCTTGACCGTCCAGCTCATCGTCGAAATTGTCTTCACTCACGCGTGTTCCTCCAGCAGGCGCCAGCGCAGTTTTTCACCGGCGCGCAGCGGGATAACGGTCAGCTCGCCAAATGGCAGGCTGGTCGGGGCGGTCCATTCTTCGCGGACCAGGGTGATGCGATCGGTGTTCGCCGGCAGGCCGTAGAAGCGCGGGCCGTTGAGGCTGGCGAAGGCTTCGAGCTTGTCCAGCGCGTTACGTTGTTCGAACGCTTCGGCGTACATCTCGATGGCGGCGTAGGCGGTGTAGCAACCGGCGCAGCCGCAAGCGGCTTCCTTGGCGTGCTGGGCGTGGGGCGCCGAGTCGGTGCCGAGGAAGAACTTGGCGCTGCCGCTGGTGGCGGCGTCGAGCAAGGCTTCCTGATGGCTGTTGCGCTTGAGGATCGGCAGGCAGTAGAAGTGCGGCCGAATCCCGCCTACCAGCATGTGGTTGCGGTTGTACAGCAGGTGATGCGCGGTGATGGTCGCGCCAACATTGGCCGAGGCCTCGTTGACGAACTGCACGGCGTCGCCGGTGGTGATGTGTTCGAACACCACTTTCAGCGTCGGGAAGCGCTCGACCACGCGGCGCATGTGCTCATCGATGAAGATCTTTTCGCGATCGAACACATCGACGTCGCCACGGGTGACTTCACCGTGGATCAACAGCGGCATGCCGACTTCGGCCATGGCTTCCAGCGCCGGGAAGATCTTGTCGATACTGGTTACGCCGGAATCGGAGTTGGTGGTGGCGCCGGCCGGGTACAGCTTGGCGGCGTACACGAAACCGCTGGCCTTGGCCTGACGAATTTCTTCCGGTTGGGTGCGGTCGGTGAGGTACAGCACCATCAACGGCTCGAACTGACTGCCGGCCGGGCGGGCAGCGAGAATGCGCTGACGATAGCCGTCGGCTTCGGCGGCGTTGCGCACCGGCGGTACCAGGTTCGGCATGATGATCGCGCGCCCGAAGGTGCGGGCCACATCGGCAACGGTATTGGTCAACACGGCACCATCGCGAAGATGAATGTGCCAGTCGTCGGGACGCAGCAGGGTCAGGCGGTCGGACATGAGGGGATTCCAGGCGGGTCAAACTGAGGCGAATGCTACCGGAAAAGACTCTTGCAGGCACCCGCTATCAAGTTTTGCCACGAGCGTCCGATATCCCGAAGGTATGCCGTAAACATTGTGTGAATCGGTGTTTGTGTTTCACAAGCCAATGGAGCCTCCCGTGCGCCAGCGTTATTTAGCCCTGCTCAGTGTGTTTGCCAGCCTCCCCGCGATGGCGCTGACCTACCAGACCCGTCTGGAGAACATTGAGTGGACGGTCGCCGGCGACCAGTTCGAATGCCGCCTGACCCAGCCGATCACCGATTTCGGCTCGGGCGAGTTCGTGCGCAAGGCCGGTGAGCAGGCGATCTTTCGTCTGAACGCCTACAACGCCATGCTTGGCGGCGGTTCGGCAACCTTGCTCGCAGCGGCTGCACCGTGGCAGCCGGGGCGTGGCGACATCAACCTGGGCTCTGTGCGCCTGGGCAGTGGCAACGTGTTGTTCAACAGCTCGCAATCGCAGGCCGGTGGATTGATCAGCGGCCTGCTGGACGGCCGCAGCCCGGTGGTACGCCGTGCTTCTGGCGATGGCCGCGTCTCCGAAGTGCGTCTGTTGCCGGTGAAATTCAGCAAGGCGTTCAACGATTACCAGACCTGTGTGGCGAAGCTGCTGCCGCAGAATTTCGACCAGATCAAACAGTCGCAGATCGGCTTCCCCGGCGAAGGCGTTGATCTGGACCCGGCTGCCAAGGCCAAGCTGCAGGTGATGCTCGATTACATGAAGGCCGATCCGACGGTGAACCACATCGAACTCGATGGCCATTCCGACAACAGCGGCAATCGCCTGACCAACCGCGAACTGTCGCGCCGCCGGGCGCTGGCGGTGGTTGATTACTTCAAGGCCAACGGCATCCAGGAATCGCAGATCACCGTGCGTTTCCACGGCGAGCAGTATCCGATCGTGCCGAACACCAGCAAGGCCAATCGTGCGAAGAATCGTCGGGTCAACGTGAAATTGTCGCGTGTGGCACCGACCACAGCCCCTGCGCCAGCACCGCAAGCGAGTACGCCAGCCACCGCCGCAACGACCTCCTGACTCATCGGTCATCGTCGCGCTCTCGACAGATTCTGTCGCTTTGTCGTCTTAAGCTGTCGCGCCTCTGTAAATTATCGCGTTTGAGCGGTAGACTCCCCGGCTTTCCGTAGAACCCCGTGGAGTGATGGCATGGCGGACGTAAACAAGGTCGTTCTGGCGTATTCCGGCGGCCTGGACACTTCGGTGATCCTCAAGTGGCTGCAGGATACTTATAACTGTGAAGTGGTGACGTTCACCGCCGATCTCGGTCAAGGCGAAGAGGTCGAGCCGGCCCGCGCCAAGGCTCAGGCCATGGGCGTCAAAGAAATCTACATCGACGACCTGCGCGAAGAATTCGTGCGTGATTTCGTGTTCCCGATGTTCCGCGCCAACACCGTTTACGAAGGCGAGTACCTGCTGGGCACATCCATCGCCCGTCCGCTGATCGCCAAGCGTCTGATCGAAATCGCCAACGAAACCGGCGCCGACGCCATTTCCCACGGCGCCACCGGCAAGGGCAACGACCAGGTGCGTTTCGAACTGGGCGCCTACGCGCTCAAGCCAGGCGTTAAAGTGATTGCGCCATGGCGCGAGTGGGACCTGTTGTCCCGCGAGAAGCTGATGGACTACGCCGAGAAGCACGCGATCCCGATCGAACGCCACGGCAAGAAAAAATCCCCGTACTCGATGGACGCCAACCTGCTGCACATTTCTTACGAAGGCGGCGTGCTGGAAGATACCTGGACCGAGCACGAAGAAGACATGTGGCGCTGGACAGTCTCCCCGGAGAAGGCTCCCGACACCCCGCAATATCTGGAACTGACCTACCGCAACGGCGATATCGTCGCGCTGGACGGCGTCGAAATGACCCCGGCCACCGTACTGGCGACGCTGAACAGGATCGGCGGCGAACACGGCATCGGTCGTCTGGACATCGTCGAAAACCGTTACGTGGGCATGAAGTCCCGTGGCTGCTACGAGACCCCGGGCGGCACCATCATGCTGCGCGCTCACCGCGCCATCGAATCGATCACTCTGGACCGCGAAGTCGCTCACCTCAAGGACGAGTTGATGCCGAAGTACGCCAGCCTGATCTACACCGGCTACTGGTGGAGCCCTGAGCGTCTGATGCTGCAGCAGATGATCGACGCTTCGCAGGTCAACGTGAACGGTGTGGTGCGCCTCAAGCTGTATAAAGGCAACGTGATCGTCACCGGGCGCAAGTCCGACGATTCGCTGTTCGACGCCAATATCGCGACCTTCGAAGAAGACGGCGGCGCCTACAACCAGGCGGACGCGGCGGGCTTCATCAAGCTCAACGCCTTGCGCATGCGCATTGCTGCCAACAAGGGCCGCAAGTTGTTCTGATCGATTCAGAACGACGCGCAATAAAAAAGGCGGCCTGTTCGGGGCCGCCTTTTTTTTGGAATTTTTGTCTGATTCATCAGGCTGGTCTCTCGTCTGTGCGCGTGCGGCGCATGACTCATCTGTCAGCTTGTTCTTCCCAACAACGTGACTGTCTGTGAGCACAGGTTGTAAACGATACACAGCGTCGCACCTGAGCCTTTCTTCGCTTGCCGGATCTGCTGCAATGCGGTGTGAGCCAGCGAGTCCGACACATGGTTGGACAAAAACACCAGCACTCGCGGGTTTTTTTTATCGGTTCTGCGCAAAGTCTCGAGAATCGCATCGAATTCCCTCGATGCATCAATATCCCTCGTGTCGATGATGTACAGTTCGCTGATCAAGGGCGACAACTTGATAGTCTGTACAACCGGACTGGGTGGGTCGCCCATATCGGCTGGCGGATCTGGTGAATTGTGAATTCGGCATGGCCGTTGAAATCTGCCATCAGCCGTTTTACCCGACACGATGCTGCTGGTTATTTCGAAAGCGCACGGTGCGCCTGTCTCGTGCGGCGGTCCGTTTCGTTTGTTGACGCGCTCATGCTGCTCTGTTGCCCTTAAAAAGCTTTTGTCTTTGCCAAAATCCGAGGGTGAGTAGAGCGAGCGGTGGTTGAAGTTGAGGGTAATAAAAAAAAGAAACAACAAGTAGAAGGGAAAACTGATCAGAAACCAGACGTAGATTTCCCGATCCTTATTGTCAAGGAATGGCAGTGAGACGGCAGCCGATGTTTCCGAAATAATCGCAAATATTGCGATGACCGTCATTGGGTTGGTTATCTTTTTTTTTATCTTGAGCATTGTCTTGAGTTCGATAGGGTTGTTTGGCAGGTTGTATTTCTATTTATAGCAAAAGCAAGAATTTAAGTATGCGGCTGTTGTTTCAAGTTTTAAATTCCCGCTCAAGCACAGGGTGCTCTAAAGGATTCAGGCGCTACTGCGTAATGTTTCCATGATGAATGCCGCATTAGTACCGCCAGAGGTCCAGTGCTCCATGCCTCCCCGCTACTGAGGGCGGGCGTCGACAAGTCCGTTAACGGTTGGCGTAGGGCGCTGTCGCCATGGAATTGAAAATCCTCACACCGGGGTGAAGGAATTAGCCGAATAAACAGCGCGTCGAGGCTCGATTTGTGGGAATTATCCTCAATGCCTGTAGGGAATGTCTCTCGATGCAAGTGCGTGTAAAAGTTGTTATGCGATCGAGCAAGTGACTGGGATATCGTGCGTGTTCTAAAAATTCGAACAGCGAAAACTGGACTTGCCCATGAATAAAGTGCTGATCGTGGATGACCACCCCGTCATTCGACTTGCGGTACGTATGCTGATGGAACGGCATGGCTACGAAGTCATTGCAGAAACGGATAATGGCGTTGATGCACTACAAATTGCTCGCGAACAAATGCCGGATCTTGTCATTCTGGATATCGGAATACCCAAACTCGACGGGCTGGAAGTTATTGCACGCCTGACGTCCACCGTGATGCCGCTGAAAGTTCTGGTGCTGACTTCCCAGGCGCCCGGACATTTTTCAATGCGTTGCATGCAATCGGGCGCAGCAGGTTATGTGTGCAAGCAACAGGATCTGACCGAATTGCTGAGTGCAATCAAAGCAGTGCTCTCGGGATACAGTTACTTTCCCAACCAGGCCCTGCACACCGTGCGAACCAGTCTGGGCAATGCGAGTGAAGCGGACATGGTCGATCGCCTGTCCGGTCGGGAAATGATGGTGTTGCAACAGTTGGCGCGCGGCAAGACCAACAAGGAAATCGCCGATGGCATGTTTCTGAGCAACAAGACAGTGAGCACTTACAAGACTCGCCTGTTACTGAAACTCAATGCCCGCTCTCTGGTTGATCTGATCGAGCTGGCGCAGCGCAATGGCCTGGTCTGAACGATTCGACAGCTGAGACCGTCATGGGCCGATCAAGCTCAGTTGCCGCATAAAATGAAAAGCCTCCGTCAAGGGAGGCCTTCAGATATCAGAAATCAAAATCGTAGTCGGCCAATTGCCTTTGCAGTCGGCGCTCCTCAAGCAGGTTGTCGATTGTGCGACGCTTGCTGAGGTTGGTCTTGGCCACTTCAACCACCGGTTCGACCTCATCGGTATCGGTGGAAATAAGCTCTTCTACATCCAGTTGCTCTGTGTCGGTACTCATGAAGTCAACTCCCGGCTAATACTGCCTTTGGCGCTCCTTATATCGACATTACTGCGGCGGGTAAAAAAGATTTTTTCAATCGATGGATGCAAAAAACTGATGGCGGATCAATCGTCGGAAGTTTTGTGTTTGTATTCGCACAGATCTTCGATGCGGCAGCTGCCGCAGCGCGGTTTGCGAGCCAGGCACACATAACGGCCGTGCAGAATCAGCCAATGGTGCGAGTCGAGCAGGAATTCTTTCGGTACAAACTTCATCAACTTCATTTCAACTTCGACCACGTTTTTCCCCGGCGCGATGCCGGTGCGGTTGCTGACGCGGAAAATGTGCGTGTCGACCGCCATGGTCAGTTGACGGAAAGCCGTGTTGAGTACCACGTTGGCAGTCTTGCGCCCGACGCCCGGCAAGGCTTCCAGTTCCTCACGGGTCTGCGGGACCTCGCCGCCATGGCGTTCTACCAGCAGGCGACAGGTTTCGATGACGTTTTTCGCCTTGCTGTTGTAGAGGCCGATCGTCTTGATGTATTCCGACAGCCCCTCGACGCCCAGTGCGTGAATCGCGGCGGGTGTGTTGGCGATGGGGAAGAGTTTGGCAGTGGCCTTGTTGACCCCCACATCGGTGGACTGCGCCGAAAGAATTACCGCAATCAGCAACTCGAAGGGCGAAGAGTAGGCCAGTTCGGTTTTCGGCTCGGGATTGTCTTCGTGCAGTCGGCGAAATATCTCAAGACGTTTTGCAGCATTCATGGGCGATGCGTTTCCTTGGTGACAGAGTTGCGGCGTGTCCACGCCTGACGAACGGCGAGAAGCAGACCCAGTAAAACAAAAGCGCCGGGAACCAGCGTAATCACATGCAGCCCTTCGGGAAATAAAACCAGACCTTGCCAATGCGCCGCCAGTCCTCGGCCAAGGGTGCCGTGACCGATAATCTCCCGCAACCCACCGAACAACAGCATGAGCGCGCCGAACAGGGCGCAGCGTTTGACGCGGGCGGCGACGGGCTCGCCGAAGAAGCCGTGGTACTCAAACACGACGCAGTACAAGCCGATCAACCCTATATAGAGCTCGGACTTCTGCTGCCATGGCAAAAACCAGCGTTGCGCGGCGAGATCCGCGCAACTGGTCAATGTCGCGGCGACGATCAGGCTGATCAGCAACGGGCTAGTGCCTGTCAGACGCTCGCGCAGCGGCGACATGCAGACAGCAAAAACGCCGAGCACAGCGCAGAGCATCAAGGTCATCCCCAGCGCCGCGTCCAACGTGGGTGTGGCACCCAGGAGCGGCACCAGCATCAATAAACTCACCGTGTGTTTCATGGGCCAGTCTCCAGCAGCAGCTCCCGATGCTCATCGAAATAACGCAGTGCGTCATGAATTGCATGGAGGGTGGCACGGGAGGTGATGGTCGCGCCGGCGATCTGATCGAATTGCCCTTGATCCTTTTTCAGCGCCCAACCGGGGTCTGTCGGTTCATTGCGAGATTTACCGGTGAAACGCTGCAGCCAGGCATTCGGCCATTCACCAAGGTAGCCACCCAATCCCGGCGTTTCGCGCTGCTCCAGGGTTTTCACACCAAGGAGTCTGCCGTTGGCATCGATGGCGATCAGCAGTTCGAGCGTGCCTGCGTAACCCTCACTGCGACTGCGCAACAGCACGGCTACCGTTTGCCCGGATCGCATCGCCCGATAGCCGCCCGACAAAATGCTATGGCGCAACGTCACCTTGCCGAGGGCTAGCGGCTGTTCCAGCGGTTGATTGTCGTAATACCCGGCAGGAAGCACATCGAGCAGTTTGCGGCTGTCGAGCAAGCGTTGCTCGGCGCTGATCTGCGGCGCGCTGCTGCGCTGCAGCAGGTAGGTCGCGCTGACGCCGCCGAGTGCGAGCAGCACAACCGTCACGACACTGGCCGAGCGGTTCATGCGCTCACCGGCGGCTGACGCCTGGCGACGAAGCGCTCCAGTGCCGGTACCAGAAGATTCATCAGCAATACCGCGAACGCGACGCCGTCGGGGTAACCACCCCACGTGCGAATCAGATAAGTCAGCAGGCCGACGCCGATGCCGAACAACAGGCGGGCGAGGGGGCTTTTTGCACCGGAGACCGGTTCGGTGACGATAAAGAATGCACCGAGCATCGTGGCGCCGCTGAGCAGGTGAAACAGCGGCGAGCCATGGGAATCCGACCCCGAGCCGTTCCAGCACAACAGACTGATGACGAACAGACTGGCAAGCATGCCCACCGGCGCGTGCCAGGAAAAGACCCGCCGCTGCAACAGGAACAGGCCTCCGAGCAGGAACGCCAGATTCACCCACTCCACACCGCGCCCGCCAAAACGGCCGAAGGCCGGATTGCCGGCGAACAGCTCATCCATGGTCAGGCTTTTATTGATGCGCAAGCTGTCCAGTGCCGTGGCCTGCACCCAGGCGTCCGGCGCTGGTGCCGGACTGAAAACCTGTTGCAGCGCTGAAAGGAAATCAAGGCCATGACCCGGCCAGTGCGTCATCGCTTGCGGGAACAGCGCGATGCTCAAGGCAAAGCCAAGCATGGCCGGGTTGAACGGGTTCTTGCCGACGCCGCCATACAGGTGCTTGCCGAACAACAAACCCGAGGCGGTTGCGATGACCGTCAGCCACCAAGGGCAATAAGCGGGCAGCGCAACGGCCAGCAACATCGCGCTGACCAGCGCACTGCCATCGAGCAACGCAGGTTGCAGCGCTTGCCGACGCAGACGGGCAACGCCAGCCTCGACGAGCAAAGCGCTGACAACCGCCAGCAGCAGGTTGATCAACACGCCCCAGCCATACAGCCAGAACAAAGCAAGCAGCCCCGGCAGAGCTGCGAGCAGCACGCTATTCATCGCCTGTTGCAGGCGAGCGTCCGCTGCCTCAAGGGGCGGCATGGTCTTGCACCCGGCGCTCGGCATCGGTCACGGCGTGTTCCAGTGCGGCGATCTGCTCCGGCGCAGCCTCCGCGGCCTGGGCCTTTTTCAATTCGGCGCGGCGCATGGCCAACTGAATCTTCGCCCGCTTCAACTCTGCGTCGTTGCTCGGGGCAGGGACGGCGGGAATAGCCGGTTGACTGCTTTCCAGCTTCGCCAGTGCTTGCTCGGCGACTTCGAATTGTTGCTGCAGCACGATCAATTGCGCCTGCTGCTCGAACGTCGGCGGATGACCAAAGGCTTTCAGGGATTTGTGCAGTTGCGCACGACTCATCGCCACATCGACCTTGGCCTTCTTCAGCGCCGCATCTGCGTTCGCGGCTTTTTGCGCACGCACCCGCTCCAGCGCAGCCTGCACCGGGTCGGCGGTCGATACTTGCGGTTGTGCCGCACGCGCGGCTCGCGCTTCACGTTCGGCCTGTTTTTGCTGTTCTTCACGCAGCAGGCGCTGGTTGCGGCGCTCGAAACGCTGGCGCGCATGGTCACGCTTTTCAGCGCGGGCGCGCTGTTCTTCGAGATCGAATGCGAGACCGCCAACCACCGGGATCGTGTTCGCAGGCAGAGGATGCATTTCGATGCAATCGACCGGGCACGGCGCGACGCACAGGTCACAACCGGTGCATTCGTCGATCAGCACCGTGTGCATCAGTTTTGCCGCGCCGACGATGGCATCGACCGGGCAGGCCTGAATGCACTTGGTGCAGCCGATGCATTCGGCCTCGCGGATGAACGCCACCTGCGGCGGTGCCGGGCCCCGGCTGATGTCCAGTTCCAGCACCGGTATTTTCAACAGCTCGGCGAGGGCAGCGATGGTTTCCTCGCCGCCCGGCGGGCACTTGTTGATCGGCTCGCCATCAACGATGCCTTGCGCATAGGGTTTGCATCCGGGATGGCCGCACTTGCCGCATTGGGTCTGCGGCAGCAGGGCATCGATGCGTTGAATCAGACTCATGTTTTGATCAATCCACTGAATCCGAGAAAAATCACTGCGATCAGTCCGGCGCTGATCAGGTCGATCGGCAGGCCGCGAAAGGGCAGGGGAATATCGTTAGCGGCCGTGCGTTCACGCAGGTCGCAGAACACGCTCAGCACCAGCCAGAAACCCAGCCCGGCACCGAGGCTCAGGGCTGTCGCGTGCAGCAGGCCGTGATCGTTTTGCGCGTTGATCAGCGCCAGTCCGAGTACCCCGGCATTGCCGAGCAACAGTGGCCACAAGCCCTCGAAGGGCCAATCCGGCAGCCCGTGCGCCAGCAGTTTCAGCAGCGGCGCGATCAATAACACACTCAGCGGCAGGAACACGAACAGACGCAGCGCTTCAAGCTGCAATGGCACCAGCATCCACTGCCAGATCGCCTGACCGATGACGCCGACGATCATCATCAGGCACAACGTCGCCAACCCCAGCGCATGCACTTGCCGTCGGCTACCCGCCAGCAGCGGAGCGACGCCCAGCGGCCAGTGCAACACGAAGTTGTTGAGCAGCGCAGCACTGATCAGCGTTAACACGAGTTCGGTCATGGTTCTGCCAGCGAAACGGGCGGGTATCCTTAAGGTTAGGCACTATCCGGCCAGATATGAAAAATCCCACCGGCATGCGGGGCACGTCGGTGGGATCGTTTTACGGCAACGTCTTACTTGATGCGCTGACCCGGCTTGGCGCCGCTGTCCGGACTCAACAGGTAGATCTCTTCACCGCCGGGACCTGCAGCCATCACCATGCCTTCGGAAATACCGAACTTCATTTTCCGTGGCTTGAGGTTGGCGATCATCATCGTCAGGCGCCCGTCGAGTTTCGACGGATCCGGGTAAGCGCTCTTGATCCCGGAGAACACATTGCGTTGCTCGTCACCGATATCGAGGGTAAGGCGCAGCAGCTTGTCGGCGCCCTCCACGTGTTCGGCCTTGACGATCAGCGCGACGCGCAGGTCGATGGCGGCGAACGCATCGAAATCGATTTCCGGCGACAGCGGATCCTTGGCCAGCTCACCGTTGCCCGCAGGCTTGGCTTCGCCGGTGTCGGTCTGGCTGGCGGTCAGGTCTTCTTTCGAGGCGTCGGTCATGGCTTGCACTTTTACCGGGTCGATGCGGGTCATCAACGGTTTGAATTCGTTCAGCTGATGGTTGGCCAGCAGGGTGGTGTGGTCGTTCCAGGTCAGCGGCGCGACGTTGAGGAACGCCTCGGCATCGGCGGCCAGCAGCGGCAGCACCGGTTTGAGGAAGATCACCAACTGGCGGAACAGATTGATGCCGGTGGCGCAGATCGCTTGGACTTCATCCTGCTTGCCTTCCTGCTTGTTCAGCGACCACGGTGCCTTGTCGGCGATCCACGCGTTGGCGCGGTCGGCCAGGGCCATGGTTTCACGCATGGCACGGGCGAAGTCGCGGGCTTCATAGGCGTCGGCAATGCTCGGCGCTGCGGCGAGGAAGGCCTCGGTCAGTTCCGGCGCGGCATTGTTGTCGACCAGCAGGCCAGCGTTGCCCTTGTGAATGAAACCGGCGCAACGGCTGGCGATGTTGACCACTTTGCCGACCAGGTCGGAGTTGACCTTCTGCACGAAGTCTTCGAGGTTCAGGTCGAGGTCATCGACGCCACGGCCCAGTTTGGCTGCGTAGTAATAGCGCAGGTATTCCGGCGACAGGTGATCGAGATAGGTGCGGGCCTTGATGAAGGTACCGCGCGACTTCGACATTTTCTGGCCGTTGACGGTCAGGTAGCCGTGCACGTTGATGCCGGTCGGCTTGCGGAAGCCGGCGCCTTCGAGCATGGCTGGCCAGAACAGCGCGTGGAAGTTGACGATGTCCTTGCCGATGAAGTGATACAGCTCGGCAGTCGAGTCCTTGCCCCAGAACGCGTCGAAGTCAAGCGCAGGCGTGCGGTCGCAGAGGTTCTTGAAACTCGCCATGTAGCCGATCGGCGCATCCAGCCAGACGTAGAAATACTTGCCCGGCTCGCCCGGAATCTCGAAGCCGAAGTACGGCGCATCGCGGGAGATGTCCCACTGTTGCAGGCCAGCGTCCAGCCATTCGGCGATTTTGTTGGCCACGGCGTCCTGCAGGGTGCCGCTGCGAGTCCAGGCCTGGAGCATGTCCTGGAAATCCGGCAGCTTGAAGAAGAAGTGCTGGGAATCCTTGAGCACCGGGGTGGCGCCGGAGATCGCCGACTTCGGATCCTTCAGGTCGGTCGGAGCGTAGGTCGCGCCGCATTTTTCGCAGTTATCGCCGTACTGGTCTTCGGTGCCGCATTTCGGGCAGGTGCCCTTGATGAAGCGGTCGGCCAGGAACATTTTCTTTTCCGGGTCGAAATACTGGGTGATCGAGCGCTGGGCGATGTGCCCGGCGTCACGCAGCTTGAGGTAGATCTGGCTCGACAGCTCACGGTTTTCTTCGGCGTGAGTGGAGTGGAAGTTGTCGAAATCAACCAGGAAGTCGGCAAAGTCGGCGCTGTGTTCAGCCTGCACGTTGGCGATCAGTTGTTCCGGGGTGATGCCTTCCTTTTCCGCGCGCAGCATGATCGCCGAACCGTGGGCGTCGTCGGCGCAGACATAGATGCATTGGTTGCCGCGATGCTTCTGGAAGCGCACCCACATATCGGTCTGGATGTATTCCAGCATGTGGCCAAGGTGGATCGAACCGTTGGCGTAGGGCAGGGCGCTGGTGACGAGGATCTTGCGTGGCTCGGACATGGGGCTTCGCTACTTGATGAAACGGAGGTCGGCCACTATAAAGCGCCGGCAAAGATATTTCACCCCTGCAAATGGTTGCCGGGCATGCCGTCTGGAGGGCAGAAGGGGTAGGATAGCCGCCATCCTTTCCAGTCTTGTTATCGGAGTTGCCCATGAGCGCCGTCACTCGCGCAGCGGTGGAAGCCGTCCTCAGCCAATACACCGACCCTTATCTGAACCAGGACCCGGTCAGCGCCGGTTGCGTGAAAAACATCGAGGTCATCGGTGACCGCGTCAATATGCAGATGGAAATCGGCTATGCCGCGGGGCTGTTCAAGAGCGGTTGGGCGCAGATGCTGCAACTGGCAATCGAAAATCTCGACGGCGTCACGGCAGCGAAAGTCGAGGTCACCAGCGTGATCGCCGCGCACAAGGCCCAGGCGCAGATTCCGGGGCTGGCCAACGTCAAGAACGTCGTCGCTGTCGCTTCCGGCAAGGGCGGCGTGGGCAAATCCACCACCGCTGCCAACCTCGCGCTGGCACTGGCCCGCGAAGGCGCCAAGGTCGGCATCCTCGACGCCGATATCTACGGCCCGAGCCTGGGCATCATGTTCGGCATCCCCGAGCGCACCCGCCCGGAAATCAAGGATCAGAAGTGGTTCGTGCCGCTCAAGGCCCACGGTGTGGAAGTCATGTCGATGGCATTCCTGACCGACGACAACACGCCGATGGTCTGGCGCGGGCCGATGGTTTCCGGGGCGCTGCTGCAACTGGTCACGCAGACTGCGTGGGGCGATCTGGATTACCTGGTCATCGACATGCCACCAGGCACCGGCGACATCCAGCTGACCCTGGCGCAGAAAGTCCCGGTGGCGGGCGCGGTCATCGTCACCACGCCGCAGGATCTGGCGCTGCTCGATGCACGCAAAGGCGTGGAAATGTTCCGCAAGGTCAACATTCCGGTGCTGGGCGTGGTGGAAAACATGGCCGTGCACATCTGCTCGAACTGCGGGCATGCCGAGCATCTGTTCGGTGAAGGTGGCGGTGAGAAGCTGGCCACCCAGTACGGCGTCGAACTGCTGGCCTCGCTGCCGCTGTCGATGCTGATCCGCGAACAGGCCGACGGCGGCAGGCCAACCGTGATCGCCGAGCCGGACAGCCAGATCGCCATGGTCTATCAGGAACTGGCCCGTCACGTCGGCGCGCGCATTGTGTTGCAGGAAGCCGTTACGCCGGCGATGCCGAACATCACCATCAGCGACGATTGATCAATTCGCAACACCGATAACCCTGTAGGAGTGAGCCTGCTCGCGATTGCGGTCGTTCATTCAACGCATCTGTTGAATGTTAATCCGCTATCGCGAGCAGGCTCACTCCTACAGTGGTTTTGTGGTGGGGCTTAGATCCGCAACCCGCCATCCATCTCCAGAATCCGCCCGGTGTAATAGTCGTTCTCAAAGATATACGCCGCCGAATGGGCGATCTCTTCCGGCTTGCCCATGCGCTTGAGCGGAATACCCGAGGTCATCTTCTCCAGTGCTTCCGGTTTCATGCCCAGGGTCATCTCGGTTTCGATGAAGCCCGGCGCAATGCCCGCGACGCGAATGCCGTAACGCGCCAGCTCTTTGGCCCAGGTCACGGTCGCCGCCGCTACGCCAGCCTTGGCCGCCGAGTAGTTGGTCTGGCCGACGTTACCCGCGCGGGAGATCGACGAAATATTGATGATCGCGCCGCTGTTCTTCAGCTCGACCATTTTCGCCGCGACTTCACGGGTGCAGAGGAACACGCCGGTCAGGTTGACGTCGATCACCGCCTGCCACTGGGCGAGGCTCATCTTGCTCATCTCGCCGTCCTTGACCTTCAGCAGCAGACCATCGCGCAGGATCCCGGCGTTGTTGATCAAGCCGTGGATGGCGCCGAAGTCTTCGGCCACTTGCGCGACCATGTGCTCGACCTGTTCTTCATTGGCGACGTTGCACAGGTAGCTGCGCGCGTCGACACCCTTGGCTTTGCAGGCGGCCACGGCGTCGTCGAGTTTTTCCTGATTCAGATCGACCAGGGCCAGTTTCGCGCCCTTGCCGGCGAAATACTCGGCCATGGAGCGGCCCAAACCCTGGCAACCGCCGGTGATAATGATTACTTTGTCGTTGAGTTGCATTCGCATGTCCCGCTGGCAGGTCTGAGTTGTTTTTGTTGTCGGCAACGCTCGATGGCACCGGTCCGGGGCTGGTTGCACAAGAACATTTGCCCGATGCGCGCCGGTTACTTTTCGCTGCGCGCCTGTCCGTTTTCTAGACGGAACCTATTTAAGGAGTCACAAATTGAGCGCTGAAGTGGCGAAGAATGCCCGAGAATTGCTTCTCAAGGAATACCGTGGAGTGCTGTCGACCCATTCCAGATCGATGCCGGGTTTTCCCTTCGGCTCGGTTGTGCCGTATTGCCTGGACGAGCAGGGCCGGCCGCTGATTCTGATCAGCCGCATCGCCCAGCACACCCACAACCTGCAGAAAGATCCGAAGTGCTCGATGCTGGTGGGCGAGCGCGAGGCCGACGATGTGCAGGCGGTCGGGCGTCTGACCTATCTGGCGCAAGCGCAGAAGCTCGAAGACCCGGCAGCCATCGAGGCCGCCGCCGAACGTTATTACCGCTATTTCCCAGACTCGCAGAATTATCACCAGGCTCATGATTTCGATTTCTGGGTGCTCGATCCGGTGCGCCATCGCTACATCGGCGGGTTTGGCGCGATCCACTGGGTCGACCATCTGGTCCTGGCCAACCCGTTCGCCGGCAAGGCGGAAATCAGCATGGTCGAGCACATGAACAGCGACCACGCCAAAGCCATCGCCCATTACGTCGCGCTGGCGGGGCTGCCGAACAGCGAGCCGGCGCAACTGGCCGGCATCGACAGCGAAGGCATGCACCTGCGCATCGGTCAGGCGCTGTACTGGTTACCCTTCGCGGCGCCATGTAATACGCCGACACAAGTGCGCGAGGCCTTGGTTTCATTGGCTCACGCCGAGGTCTGGCCAAAAAAACCGGATTCTTAAGGTTGAATTCACGCAAGGGCGACGTCATCTAAGGCTTACTGCAAGGCATTTCTTGCGTTGAGGAAACTTTGATGCGCCCTTTTCTGTTGCTCTTTCTGCTGTTTCCAGTGCTGGAGCTGTTCGTATTCGTCAAAGTGGCAGGCTCTATCGGGTTCTTCCCGGCCCTGCTGCTGATCATTCTCGGCTCGATGTTCGGTGTGTTCGTGCTGCGCGTCGCCGGTCTGGCCACCGCATTGCGTGCCCGGGAAAGCCTGAACCGCGGCGAATTGCCCGCGCAGACCATGCTCGAAGGCCTGATGCTGGCGCTGGCCGGCGGCCTGTTGATCATCCCCGGCTTCATCAGTGATGTGGTCGGTCTGGTGATGCTGTTGCCGGTCACCCGCCGTCTGCTGGCAAACAAGATGCGTCAGCGCGCCGAAGACCAGGCCATGCGCCAGCGCGCCTTCGCCGACGACCTGCAACCCCGTGGCGGCCCGGCACCGCGCGAGCCGCTGGGGCGAGAGCCGAATGTGATCGAAGGCGAGTTCGAGCACCGCGACACCAAGTGACATCAGCATCGACACGGCACCTGCGGGTGCCGTGCTCGTTTATGGCTGTTATTTACCGTGTCTGGATGAAAAATTTTTTCCGCCAGCCCTTGTAATCGGCTTGTACGCCCCTATGTATCGGTCACCGAAAGGTTTCCGGTATTTGAACCGGACAGACTTCCGCGGTTCGCTCGACGAATCGCGACCGGCGCAGGCCGGATTTGTTAAACCCGCCGGGACTACACCGGCCGATGAAAACCACAATTAGGAGAGATCGACAATGAAGCTTCGTCCTCTGCATGACCGCGTCGTTATCCGTCGCAGCGAAGAAGAAAAGAAAACCGCTGGCGGTATCGTCCTGCCAGGTTCGGCTGCTGAAAAAGCCAACCACGGTGTGATTCTCGCTGTAGGCCCGGGCAAAGCTCTGGAAAACGGTGAAGTGCGTGCACTGTCCGTGAAGGAAGGCGACAAGGTTGTGTTCGGTCCCTACTCCGGCAGCAACACTGTGAAAGTCGATGGCGAAGACCTGCTGGTAATGAGCGAGAACGAAATTCTCGCGGTTATCGAAGGCTGATACTCCCGTTCATTTTCCCGTTACTACAAAGTATTTAAGGAATATCGATCATGGCTGCTAAAGAAGTTAAGTTCGGCGATGCCGCCCGCTCCAAGATGCTCAAAGGCGTCAACGTTCTGGCTGACGCGGTAAAAGCGACCCTGGGCCCGAAAGGCCGTAACGTGATCCTCGAGAAGAGCTTCGGCGCTCCGACCATCACCAAGGACGGCGTTTCCGTCGCCAAAGAGATCGAACTCGAAGATCGCTTCGAAAACATGGGCGCGCAGCTGGTCAAAGACGTTGCCTCCCGTGCCAACGATGACGCTGGTGACGGTACTACCACCGCTACCGTTCTGGCTCAGTCGATCGTCAACGAAGGCCTGAAAGCCGTCGCTGCCGGCATGAACCCGATGGACCTCAAGCGCGGCATCGACAAGGCGACCATCGCCATTGTCAAAGAGCTCAAAGCCCTGTCCAAGCCATGCGCTGACTTCAAGGCCATCGCTCAGGTAGGCACCATCTCGGCCAACTCCGACAACTCCATCGGCGACATCATTGCCGAAGCCATGGAAAAAGTCGGTAAAGAAGGCGTGATCACCGTTGAAGAAGGCTCGGGCCTGGAAAACGAACTGTCGGTTGTAGAAGGCATGCAGTTCGACCGTGGCTACCTGTCGCCATACTTCGTCAACAAGCCGGACACCATGGTTGCCGAGCTCGACGGCCCGCTGATCCTGCTGGTCGACAAGAAGATCTCGAACATCCGCGAAATGCTGCCAGTGCTGGAAGCCGTTGCCAAAGCCGGCCGTCCACTGCTGATCGTGGCCGAAGACGTTGAAGGCGAAGCCCTGGCGACTCTGGTTGTGAACAACATGCGTGGCATCGTCAAAGTCGCTGCCGTCAAGGCACCGGGCTTCGGCGACCGTCGCAAGGCCATGCTGCAGGACATCGCTGTTCTGACCGGCGGTACCGTGATCTCCGAAGAGATCGGTCTGAGCCTGGAAAGCACCACCCTGGAGCACCTGGGTAACGCCAAGCGCGTGACCCTGTCCAAGGAAAACACCATCATCGTTGACGGTGCTGGCGTACAGGCAGACATCGAAGGCCGTATCGCTCAGATCCGTGCCCAGGTTGCCGAAACGTCCTCGGACTACGACCGTGAAAAACTGCAAGAGCGTCTGGCCAAGCTGTCCGGCGGCGTTGCAGTGATCAAGGTTGGCGCTGGTTCCGAAGTTGAAATGAAAGAGAAGAAAGCCCGCGTTGAAGACGCCCTGCACGCAACCCGTGCAGCCGTTGAAGAAGGCGTGGTACCTGGCGGTGGCGTGGCGCTGATCCGTGCTCTGGAAGCACTGACCGAGCTGACCGGCGACAACGCTGACCAGAACGTCGGTATCGCTGTGCTGCGTCGCGCTGTTGAAGCGCCGCTGCGTCAGATCGCTGCCAACTCCGGTGACGAGCCAAGCGTAGTCGTCAACGAAGTGAAGAACGGCAAAGGTAACTTCGGTTACAACGCTGCTTCCGGCGAATACGGCGACATGATCGAAATGGGCATCCTGGACCCAACCAAGGTAACCCGTTCGGCTCTGCAAGCCGCAGCTTCGATCGGCGGTCTGATCCTGACCACCGAAGCAGCTGTTGCCGACGCACCGAAGAAAGAAGGTGCAGCGGGCGGCGGCATGCCAGACATGGGCGGCATGGGTGGCATGGGCGGCATGATGTAAGCCAGCCCTGGCCCTGTAACGCAAAACCCCGCTGGCGAAAGTCAGCGGGGTTTTTTATTGCCCGAATCTCAGAGTTACCCACATCCCCTGTGGGAGCGAGCCTGCTCGCGAAAGCGGTTTTTCATCCGGCATATAAGCCAGTTGACCCGATCATTCGCGAGCAGGCTCGCTCCCACAGGTTCCCCATTTCAGGCGTTGATAGGGTGTGGAGTTGCAGTCGCCGCAGTCTTGCCTGCCGGGCGATAAAGCACCCAGTAATAGGCCCCCAGACAAATCAGCCAGCAGAAGATCGCCGTCCATACGTTGTGCGAAAAGAAGTGCGCGCCCTGCATCATGCGGCTGATCGAGAACACCGAGCCCAGCGCGAAGGCAAATACAAACGCCAGCCGTGCCAGCCGGGGACGGCGGTCGCGCAGCACGAAGAACAACGCAAACAAGGTGAACCCGGTCGCTGCATGGCCACCCGGCCAGCAACGCCCGGGCTTGTCGGTGGCGGGACGATGCTCCATCAGTTTGCTGTAGGTTTCATGGCCGCCGAATTGCTCCAGACTCCATGGGCACTGCACCGCGGTAACGGCTTTGACCGGAGTGACGAACGAAGTGGCCAATCCCAGCGATAGCACCAGACAGCCCAATTCACGCTTGAACGGTTTCAGCCGTTCGATGAAAAACGCGCCGATGAAACCGAGGATGGCAAATACCGAGAAGCCGATCACCACCTGTTTCGCCCGGTCATGCAGGATGTCTTCGAGAAAATAGCTGTGCCGCCCGATGAAATCACCGGCGACCGGGTCGTAGAACATTCGCGCCAGAACCATGTCCAGATCGGTCAGTTCCAGCAACAGCAGAATGATCGCCGCCGCTGCGGGAATGCCCAGACACAACCACCCGTTCAGTGGTCTTGAAGCGGGAAGGGCAGAGGTCGACACCATGGCAGATTCCTTGGTCGATGAAGGGAGTGGAGAGAGCGAGATCGCGCGGAGTCTGCGCGCGGTGGCGTTGGCGATTCGTTAATCGAAAGTGAAAAAAACGTCGGGTAGCGCAATGCGCGGGTTTATCCAACGGCCCCTAGCCCTGAGCCACACTTGGCCGTAAGCTGCGCGGGCCAAGACGGCCGTTACCCCGTTCGGAGGAGGTGCCCATGCGAATTCTGCTGGTCGAAGACAACCGTGACATCCTGGCCAATCTGGCCGATTACCTGGGCATGAAAGGCTATACCGTCGATTGCGCCCAGGATGGTCTGTCCGGTCTGCATCTGGCGGCAACCGAGCATTACGACCTGATCGTGCTCGACATCATGCTGCCCGGCATCGACGGCTACACCTTGTGCAAGCGCCTGCGTGAAGATGCCCGGCGCGACACTCCGGTGATCATGCTCACTGCGCGCGATCAACTCGACGACCGGCTGCAGGGCTTCAAGTCCGGTGCCGACGATTACCTGATCAAACCGTTCGCCCTGTCCGAACTGGCGGCGCGCGTCGAAGCGGTCATGCGCCGTGCCCAAGGCGGCGGTCGCCGCGCGTTGCAGGTCGGTGATCTGAGCTACGACCTCGACACCCTGGAAGTGACCCGTGAAGGCAAGCTGCTCAAGCTCAACCCGGTCGGCCTCAAGTTGCTCGCGGTGCTGATGCAGAAGAGCCCGCACGTCCTGCGTCGGGAGATTCTCGAAGAAGCGCTGTGGGGCGACGACTGCCCGGACAGCGACAGCCTGCGCAGCCATGTTCACCAGTTGCGCCAGGTGATCGACAAGCCATTCGCCAAGCCACTGCTGCACACCGTGCACGGTGTCGGTTATCGCTTGGCCGAGGGCCGAGATGGAGTTTAAGCAGAGCCTTTCCCAGCGGATCATCATCGCCTTTGCGCTGATGAGCGCACTGGTGGCCGGCGCTTTCGCCATGGGCATCGTGGCGACGGTGCACCTGGTGGAAGAGAAATTGATTTCCGCAGGGCTGGGCGGCGACCTGCAACGCCTGCTGCTGATGGACAACGTCTCGGACTGGAGCCATCGCCCGGAGCCGGATCAGCTGTTCTATTTCAGCGGCGGGCCCGGGGATTTCGAGCTGCCCAAGGATTTGCGGCATCTCGATGCAGGTTTCCACGAAGTGTTTCGCGAGCAGCTGTCCTATCACGCCATGGTCGAAGTGGTCGATGGCCGGCGCTACGTGCTCCTGCAGGATCAGAGCGATTTCGAAGAGCGCGAGCGCGTGCTGTTCGCCGTGGTGCTGGTGGGCTTCGTGCTCAGTCTGGCGCTGGCGGTGTTTCTCGGCTGGGTGCTCGCGCGCAAGGTGATGGCGCCGGTGGTGCGGCTGGCCCGGCAGGTGCGCCATCGCGATCAGTTGCTCGGCCTGGCGCCACCCTTGGCACCGGATTACGCCGCGGATGAAGTCGGTGAACTGGCAGTGGCGTTCGATGCCACGCTGGGCCGGTTGCGTCAGGCGTTGACCCGCGAGCGGCTGTTCACCAGCGACGTCAGCCATGAATTGCGCACGCCGCTGATGGTCCTCGCCAGTTCCTGCGAACTGCTGTTGGAAAACCCCGGCATCGATCAGCGCGGCCGCGCCCAGGTCGAGCGTATCGCCCGCGCCAGCGAGGAGATGCGCGAGCTGGTGCAGACCTTCCTGACGCTGGCGCGCGCGCAGAACGAAGAGGCCGGGGCCGCGCCGCAGCAGAACCTCACGCAAGTGGCCGAAAGCCTGCTGTGCCTGTGGCGCGAGCCGATCGAGCGCAAGGGCCTGACGCTGATGTTCGAGGCAGGCAACCCCCCAGACACCCGTTACAACGCGACCTTGCTCAACGCGGTGATGGGCAATTTGCTGCGCAATGCACTGCATTACACCGAGCAGGGTTTCATTCGCCTGACCCTCACCGCCAACGGCTTCGCCGTCGAGGACTCGGGCGTGGGCATTCCCGAGGAAAAACGCGAGGCGATGTTCGAGCCATTTGTGCGCGGCAGCGAGAAGCGGGGCGAGGGTCTGGGCCTGGGGTTATCGCTGGTGCAGCGCATCTGCGAAAACCAGGGCTGGACGGTCAGCCTGAGCACAATGGAGCCCAATGGCTGCCGATTCGAGGTAGATCTTGGCGTGAATGCAGGCAAATAGTGTCTCGAGCCTACTCCCGCCCACCTGTCTAAATCCTGTATAACGTTGTAATACTTTGCAGATTTACCTGACAGAATTTTCACAATTGGATGACCTGACGCTGACACGTCGCTGCCTAAGGTGACGTCATCAGAACTCAGGAGTCCAGACGATGGCCGGCCCGATCAAGCTCGATTTTTCCGAAAAGTACGACGACCAACACGCACAACGCTACCTGCGCAAGCACAAGGAGAGCCTTGGCCGCCGCCTGTCGCACTGGCGCGACGAGCAATTGGGGCGCAAGGCCCTGGCGCTGGCGGGGGATCCCGGGCTGGTGCTGGACCTGCCCTGCGGTGCAGGGCGCTTCTGGCCGATGCTCGCGGAAAAGCCCAATCGGGTAATTATCGGTGCGGACAATTCCGAGTCGATGATCAATACGGCGCTGCAAGGTCAGCCGGCCGAGGTGGTCAAGCGCGTACAACCGCTGCACACCTCGGCATTCGATATTGCTCTGCCGGATAACGCGGTCGACAGCATCTTCTGCATGCGTCTTCTTCACCACATCGGTGAAGCCGAGCACCGTAAGGTGATCCTGCGTGAATTCGAGCGGGTTACCCGTGACAGCGTGATTGTTTCATTGTGGGTCGACGGCAACTTCAAAGCCTGGAAGCGCAAACGTGCTGAGCTGGACCGGCCAAATCGCGATTACCAGAATCGCTTTCTGATTCCGGCAACGACGATCGAGAAAGAATTTGAACAGGCGGGTTTCCGCATTCAGGAACAACTGGACTTTATACCGCTCTATGCGATGTGGCGGGTTTACGTATTACGCAAGAGGTAGAGGATGGCAGTGCAAGCAGCGGTTGGAGCGGGTGTCGCTCCACAGGATGGTTTCGATTATTACTGGGCCCAGCGCGGCGAATGGGTTGAAGAGCCCAACGTGCGCCGCGGCGGTGAAAGTGGTGTGCAGCGTGTCGTCGGCCGTGACGGCCAGTTGCTGTACGCCAAGCGCCAGACCGGGCACATCTATCGCAGCTGGTTGCACCCGTTCGGTCGCCCGACCGTATTGCGTGAACTCGATGCACTGACCGGCGTGAGCAAGCTCGGTGTGCGGGTTCCGCAGATCGTTTTTTGCGGCGCTCAACCGGATCCGCAGCACAAGTGGCGGGCCCTGCTTGTCACCAGATCGCTCGACGGCTTTCAGGAACTGGAACACTGGCTGGCCGCTGCTGGTGGCCGCGATCAATGTGGCGACGTGGTTTACGAGCGTGTCCTCAAGGACCTCGCCGAGAACCTGGCGCGCATGCACAAGGGTCGCTGGCAGCACAGCTGCATCTACATCAAGCACGTGTTCGTGCGGGTGATCGGTGAAGGTGAAGCGGCGCAGGTTGAAGTGGCGCTGATCGATCTGGAGAAGTGCCGCCAGCGCCTGACCGCCTATCGCGCCGCGCAGCATGACATGAAGCAGCTGCGTCGCCATTCGTCGTTCCGCGATGCCGACTGGAAAAAACTCGTCTACTTTTATGAGACGGCGTTTGGCAGCGCTATCAAAGGTTTATAGCGATGAAACTCGAAATTGCACGAGGTTTGTTCCTGGTTGGGGCCTTGGCAGTTGCTTCACTGGCGGTGGCTGCCTGGGAGCAGCCGCGCATGCAGGTCATAGGAGCGTCCGGGAACGACGCTTTCTGTTCGGTTCCACGGGTGGCCAAGGCCTCCGTGGCGACCCAGCCCGATCATGATTTGTTGTTGTTCATGTTCGGACTGTCCCAGGGAATGAGGCCAGCCAGTTGAAACGAATGAAGCCCAAATAAAAGGCCTCGCAAATGCGAGGCCTTTTTTTTACACACCGCTCCCCCTGTAGGAGTGAGCCTGCTCGCGATAACGGTGTGTCAGTCAACATTAG
>NZ_QETJ01000051.1:0-31237 GCF_003105095.1 Pseudomonas sp. NDM
AAAGATCGCAGCCTTCGGCAGCTCCTACAAGTGCCGCCCGAAGAGAAGGAATTTCATGCTTCATACCCTGGCCGTGGCCAATTACCGCTCGATCAACAAACTGGTGATTCCGCTCGGGCGCCTGAATCTCATTACGGGACCCAATGGCAGCGGCAAGTCCAACCTCTATCGCGCCCTGCGCCTGCTGGCGGAAACCGCGCAGGGCGGCGTGGTCAATGCGCTGGCGCGTGAGGGCGGGCTGGAATCGACGTTCTGGGCCGGGCCGGAAACCATCAGCCGGCGCATGCGCAACGGTGAGGTGGCGATCGAGGCGACGGTGCGCCAGGGCGTGAAACGGTTGCGCCTGGGATTTGCCGGCGAGAATTTCAGTTACGCCATTGGCCTGGGCCTGCCGGAGCCGAGCCGTTCGTGTTTTTCGCTCGATCCGGAAATCAAACGTGAATGCATCTGGGCCGGCCCGGTGTTTCGCCCGGCGAGCCTGCTGGTCGACCGCAACGGCCCGATGATTCGCGCCCGCGAAGGTCGTGCCTGGGATGTGCTGGCGCAACACACGCCGAACTTCGACAGCCTGTTCGATCAGGTCGGCAATCTGCGCAGCTCGCCGGAAGTATTCCAGATGCGCGAGTTCATCCGCCGCTGGCGCTTCTATGATCACTTTCGCAGCGATGCCGACGCGCCGGTGCGTCAGCCGCAATTGGGCACGCGCACGCCAGTGTTGCACCACGACGGTCGCGATCTGGCGGCAGCCTTGCAGACGATTATCGAAATCGGCGACCCGCAGGCGTTAAGCGCGGCGATCAGCGATGCGTTTCCCGGCGCGCGACTGAACATCGCGCCGTTGGCCGGTGGCCGTTTCGCCATCGAGTTTTATCAGGAAGGCTTGCTGCGGCCGTTGTCAGCGGCAGAGCTGTCGGACGGGACCTTGCGCTATCTGCTGTTGGTCGCAGCCCTACTGACTCCGCGACCGCCATCGCTGATGGTGCTCAACGAACCGGAAACCAGCCTGCATCCGGACCTGCTGCCGGCGCTGGCGCGACTGATCATCTGCGCTTCAGAGCAATGCCAGGTGTGGGTGGTGTCCCACGCGCGGCGACTGATCTCGGCATTGCAGGAAGATCCGCAGTGCAATTGCATCGTGCTGGAGAAGACGCTGGGGCAGACCGGAATTGTCGGGCAGCGGATGCTGGACGAGCCAGCGTGGCACTGGCCGGATTGAGCGGTGCCAGCGAAAAGCCCCTCACCCTGACCCTCTCCCAGAGGGAGAGGGAACTGATCGAGTTGTTTGCGAGAATTTCGTCGACCTGAAAATGCTTCTGTGAATTCATAATCGACTCGGTTTGTCAGGTCGATTCTGATGCAAGACAACCCGGTCGGCTCCCTCTCCCTCGGGAGAGGGCTGGGGTGAGGGGCAAGCCTCACCGCCGATCCAACAGGCAATCACCCCTGCCACTTGCCCCCTTCAACAATCACACTCTCAGGCCGGGTGTCATCGCTCAGCTCTTTACGCACATATTGGTCATAGAGCTTGAGCAGGTATTTCTCCTCGCCCAGTTTGGCCAGCTCGCTGTTGACCCAGTCACGTAACTCCAGATTGCCCTTCTTCACGGCCGGCGCAATCGGCGCCTCCGCGCCCAGTTTTTCCTCGAGCACGCGATAGCCGGGATTCTGTTTGGCCCAGCTGAACAGCACCAGATTGTCCTGCGCATAGGCATCGCCGCGGCCATTGGCCAAGGCTTGCAGCGACTCGGAGTTCTTCTCGAACTTGAGCAGTTTCCAGTCTGGGTGGTTCTTGGTCAGCCAGATATCAGCGGTGGTGCCGGTGGTTACAATCGTGGTGCGCGTCGCCAGATCATCGAGTTTCTTCACCGAACTGCCCTGCGGCACCAGCGCCTGCACGGCCACCTTGAGGTTCGGGTTGGTGAATTCCACCGCTTCCTTGCGCTCCGGGGTGACGGTCATGTTGGCGAGGATCAGGTCGACCTTGTCGCTTTGCAGAAACGGAATGCGGCTGGCCGGCTCGACGGCAACAAACTCGACCTTGTTTTCATCACCGAGCAGATCCTTGGCGAAGCGCCGGCCGATGTCGGTGTCGAAGCCGACGTAGCGCCCGGCCTCATCGACGAAGCCGAACGGTGGTTTGTCGGTAAATACACCGACGATCAATTTGTCGCGGGCCTTGATCTTGTCCAGATAACCGGCAGGCGCGGCGCTTTCGCTGGCAACCTTCGGCTTTGGCGGCTCTTCGGTTTTGCCGCAACCGGCAAGCAAGGCGAGGCTGAGCAGAGGCATTAACAGAGCGGCAGTTTTCATAGCGGTTCCAGTTCCTTTGTCGGATTCGTTTCTGGCAGTGTGGCAACGAAGGAGAACTTCTCCAGAAACTGCTGCGCGCGTGCGGTTTGCGGGTTCGTAAAGAAAATCTCGGGTGGGGACTGTTCAAGGATGCGCCCGGCATCCATGAACACGATGCGGTCGGCCACCGCGCGGGCGAAGGCCATTTCGTGGGTGACGATCAACAGGGTCATGCCTTCGCGGGCCAGGCCCTGAATGACCTGCAGCACTTCCTTGACCATTTCCGGGTCGAGGGCGGCGGTGACTTCGTCGAAGAGCATGACCCGTGGGTTCATGCACAGCGACCGGACGATGGCGATGCGTTGCTGCTGGCCGCCGGAGAGCTGGCGCGGGAAAGCATCGCGCTTGTCCAGCAGACCGACGCGCTCAAGCAAGGCTTCGGCCTGCTGTTGCGCTTCGCGGCGCTGGCGCTTCTGCACCTTGAGCGGGCCGAGCAGCAGATTGTCGAGCACGTTCATGTGCGGGAACAGGTGATAACTCTGGAACACCATGCCGATCTGCTGACGGATTTCGCGCCAGTCAGTGGCTTTGTCCAGCAGCTCCCGGCCGACGAATCTCAGGCTGCCGCTGTGCGCCTCTTCCAGACCATTGAGGCAACGCAGCAAGGTGCTTTTGCCGCAACCGCTGGGGCCAAGAATGACGATCACTTCGCCGCTCTGCACTTGCAGGTCGATGCCGTTGAGCACCTGCTGCTCGCCATAGAATTTGTTGAAGCCGTGAAACTCGATCAGTGCGCTCATGCTTGCGTCCAGCGCCGTTCCAGCACGCGTGAGGCGGCCGAGAGCGGGTAGCAGATGAAAAAGAAAAACAGGAACAGCGCGCCGTAGATCAGTACCGATTCGTAAGTGCGCTCGATGATCTGTTGGCCGACCTTGATCACATCGACGACGCCAATGAGCACCGCCAGCGAACTGGTCTTGATGATCCGCGTGTAGACGTTGATGGTCGGCGGCGTCATGCGCTTGAGTGCTTGCGGCAGCAGTACGTAGCCATACAGTTGCGCAGCATTCAGACCGATCGACAGCCCCGCTTCGCGCTGCCCGCGCGGTAACGAATACAGCGCACCGCGCGCCACTTCGCCGACCTCGCTGGCGCCCCACAGCGACAGCACCAGCACCGCGCACCAGAAGCTCGGCAGGCTCAGGCCGAAGAAAATCGGCAAACCGAAGAACAGCAGATACAACCAGACCAGCACCGGGATCGCCCGGAACAACTCCAGATAGATGCGCAAAATCGCGTTCAGCCACGTTACGTTCAACGTGCGCAGCACACCGTAGAGCAAGCCGCCGACCGTACTGATGGCGATGCTCAGAAACGAGATCGACAGGGTTTGCCCGGCGCCCTTGGCCAGTTGTGGCAACGACACCCAGAGCAGTTCAAGACCCGAACTGGCCATGCTGGAGCCTCCTTTCCAGGCGGCTGAGCAACAGCGACAGCGGCAGGAACAGCAGCACGCAGATCAGCGTCAGCACGGCGAGCATTTCGTAGGTTTTGTAGTAGAGCGCGATGTAGCTCTTGGTGGTGTAGAGGATTTCCGGCACCGCCACCGCCGAGACCACGGTGGTTTCCTTGAGCAGGAAAATGAAATTGGCGAACAGCGACGGCAAACTGAGAATCCCCGCCTGCGGCAGGATCACGTAACGCAGCAATTGCCCGTGCGACAGGCCAATCGAACGCCCGGATTCCAGTTGCGCCTGGGGCACCGCATCGACGCCGGCGCGCAGCACTTCGGTGAGGTAGGCACCGCCAAGGAAAGTCATGGTGATGATTGCCGCAGTGAACCCGGAAACCTGGATTCCCACTGCCGGCAAAGCGAAGTAGACGAAGAACAGCTGAATCAGCAGCGGCGTGTTGCGCGCCAGCTCTACATAGAGGCCGACCAGTTTTCCCAGGTAAGGCGTGCGGAACACCAGAATCGTCGCGTTGAGCAGCGCCACCAGCAGCGAAGTGCCGATCGCGATCAATCCGACCTGCAGCGTCACACCCACGGCCTTGAGAAAGGCCGGCAGGGTGCTGAGGATAAAGGCGTAGTCGAAAGTCATGAAGCGTCCTGACGCCGCTCGGTAAGCGGCGGTGATGCAATCCATGGACGGCGGGTGGCTGTCCGGCAGGCACTGACTTTATAGGTATAAAAACAAGAATTTAAATACCGTTAAAGCATATTGATATCACTCAAAAAACTATCTTGTGGGTTTGCCGGGAAAGAATAAGAAGGCTATTTTTCTTTGCGCTGTAGGACGGATCTTTTTTTCACGAAAGACCTCCAAGGACGAACAGCTTTTGGCCAGACTCTCCGGCCCATTCACCACAAGGAAGAACAACATGGACGTAAAAGTGCCGCAGCGGCTGGATCCGCAGGACATTGTGAAATTGCTCAGGGCATTGCGCCGGGCGTTGAAGACCACAGCGTAAATCAAAAGCCCCTCACCCCACAGCCCTCTCCCCGAGGGAGAGGGGGCCGACCGTAGTGTCTTTCGTCGTACATCGACCTGAAGGACCGAGTCGATTATGGATTCAGCGACGCGCGATCAGGTCGGCGGACCTCTACAGCATCACCCATTCAGTCCCCTCTCCCTCCGGGAGAGGGTTAGGGTGAGTGGCTTTTCAACGCACACACAAAAACGCCGATGCCCATCACTGGCCATCGGCGTTTTCACGTCTGAAGCGGATTCACCCAAGCGTCAGGTCAGAACGCCGGCAACACCGCGCCGCTGTACTTCTTCTCGATGAAGGCTTTGACTTCCGGGCTGGTCAGGGCCTTGGCCAGTTTCTGGATCGCGTCGCTGTTCTTGTTGTCCTCACGGGCCACCAGGAAGTTCACGTACGGCGAGTCAGCGCCTTCGATCACCAGCGCATCCTTGGTCGGGTTCAGCTTGGCTTCCAGGGCGTAGTTGGTGTTGATCATGTCCAGATCAACTTCTTTCAGTACGCGCGGCAGCAGGGCCGATTCCAGCTCCTTGAACTTGAAGTTGTGCGGGTTCTTGGCAATGTCCTTCGGCGTCGCCAAGGCGTTTTTCGGGTCTTTCAGTTCGATCAGGCCAGCCTTCTGCAGCAGAATCAGGGCACGGCCGCTGTTGCTGCCTTCGTTCGGGATGGCGATGGTAGCGCCGTCCGGCAGTTCAGCCAGGGTCTTGTACTTGCTCGAGTAGCCACCGAACGGTTCAACGTGGACACCCTGCACGGTCACCAGGTACTTGGATTTGTCGTCCTTGTATTTGCCCTGGTTGAAGCTATTCAGGTACGGCAGGGTCTGGAAGTAGTTGGCGTCCAGACGCTTCTCGCCAACTTGTACGTTCGGTTGCACGTAGTCGGTGAAAACCTTGATTTCCAGATCCACGCCTTCTTTGGCCAGGGTCGGCTTGATCAGCTCGAGGATTTCAGCGTGTGGCACCGGAGTTGCGGCAACCACCAGTTTCTCGCCGGCGTTGGCGAAAGAAGCCGTGAGCGCAGCCGCCAATGCGGTAAACAACAGAACCTTTTTCATGCAGTGTCCTTATCGAAAATCACGGTCGTCATCGACGACGGCATTAATACGTGTGCCAGTGAAGTGATATCGCTGGCGTGAGGCGGACAATACCCGGATTTTTTATTCCCGGACAATAACGTTTATTCAGCTTCATATTCCATTTTGTTCATACAGCTCTACCTCAACTGTAGGAGCTGCCGAAGGCTGCGATCTTTTGATTTTCAAGGCTTTGAGACAGCTGAAGATCAAAAGATCGCAGCGTGCCGCAGCTCCTACCGGAGTTTGGCGTTCGCCAGAAGTTGCTTGAGCGCGGCTTGGTCAGCGGTGGAGCCGGTGGTCAGGATCTGTTTGATCTGGCTTTCGATCTGCGTCAGCACCGGCGGCAGGTTCAAATGCTCCGGCAGAATCTCGTCACCTGTGCTGACCAGCAGGGCGAAGTGAATGACGTTTTCCAGCTCGCGGGTGTTGCCCGGCCAGCTGTGTTGTTCGAGCACGTGCTGCGCCGCCTCGCTGATCAGCGGCACGGGCAGGTCGAGACGCTGGCTGTAGATGCCGAGGAAATACTCGGCGAGCGAGAGGATGTCGCCGGTGCGCGCGCGCAATGCCGGCAGCTCCAGATGACCCTCGCTGAGGTAGTGATAGAGCCGCTCGTGGAATTTTCCGGCGTCCACGGCCTGGGCCAGATCAATACTGGTCGCGGCGACCAGGCGCACATCCACCGGGCTCGGCTGATGTGCACCGACGCGGGTGACTTCGTGGTTTTCCAGGGCCGCGAGCAACTTGATCTGGATCGGCAGTGGCAGGTCGCCGATCTCATCCAGGTACAAGGTGCCGCCATTGGCCGAACCGAACCAGCCGGCGCGGCTGCTGGCTGCGCCGCTGTAGCTGCCGGCAGCGTAGCCGAACAGTTCGGCATCGGCGTAGGTCGGGCTGATCGCACCGCAATTCACCGAAACGAACAGACCGCTGCGGTCGCTGGCGCGATGGATGTGCCGGGCCAGCAGCTCTTTACCGGTGCCGGTCTCGCCGCGGATCAACACCGAGATCGAACGTGGTGCCAGTTGTTCGAGTTCTTCACGCAATTGCCGCGAGCGCGGATCGACAAACACCAGCGCTTTGGCGCGAATGCTCAGGGGGCTTTTTTCCGCATCGGGAAAGGTCAGCAAGGGCTGACCGAAGGTTTCGAAACTCATGGCAGGCTCCCGCCCAAAACCGCCAGCCGACGGGGGCGTTGAAGAATAAGGTCAGGCGCGACGGCGGGCGTGGTGTTCAAGGCGGTTTTGCAGGCGATAGAGATAGGCAAAACCCTGCTCCCAACGCTGATGCCCGGACTTGACGTTGATGTGCCCGGCTCCGGCGAGAATCCCCGCCTCCGCACCCCAATTGCGCGCCAGCTGCAAAGCGCGCGGCGCACTGACGGCGGCGTCGTTGTCGGAGCTGACGACCTGGCTGGGGAACGGCAACAGATCCGTCGGAATCGGTGCGAAGTTGCGCAGCGCCGGCGCGCAGGCAGGACGCTCGACATCGGCCGGCGCGACCAGCAACGCCCCGCGCACCTGACGCAGGTATTGCAACGGCGCCGTCGCCGCCCAGTGGGCGACCGTGATGCAGCCGAGGCTGTGAGCAATCAAAATCACCGGCGTGCTGTCGGCGGCAACCGCTTCGGCCAGCGCGGCGACCCAGTCCTCACGGCGCGGTGTCAGCCAATCGGCCTGTTCGACCCGCGCACTGTTCGGCAGGCTGTTCTGCCAATGGCTTTGCCAATGATCTTCTGGCGATCCTTGCCAGCCCGGCACAATCAGGTAACGGATTGATTCGTTGCGCATGGGGAGCTCTCCTGCGTCGTGTCTGTTCTGGGTCGAGTATAGGGAGAGGAGTTATATTCGTTAAGGAATAAGAAGCTATTTATTAAGACCTGAATCGAATATAAGGTTTGTGCATGACTGGAGATCTTTTCCCCCTCACCCCAGCCCTCTCCCCCACGGGGGCGAGGGGGAAAGGGAGCCGATCTTCATGTCGTTCAAATCCTGAGCTCGACTGGATTTTTCATGTCGGTGTATAGCACCCAAACAACGCGGTCAGTTCCCTCTCCCTCCGGGAGAGGGCTAGGGTGAGGGGCTTTTCTCCCCGCCAAAAATAAAAAAAGGGCCGCACCCTGCCAAGGAAACGGCCCCGGAAAAACAACATCTGTCACCGCGCAGTGATCACCGACAATTTGGTAATCCCTGCCCGTTCGATCGAAGCCATGGCTCGCGCCACTTCGCCGTAGTTCACCCCGTCGTCGGCCTGCAATTGCACGCGCACTTCCGGGTCCTTGGCCTTGGCCGACTTCAGGTTGAATTCGAGCAAGTCAGGCTGGATCTCGTCCTTGTTGATGAACAGCTTGCCGGCGCCGTCGATGCTCACCACCAGCGGATCCTTCTGCTCGACCGGCGCCACCGCTTCGGTCTTCGGCAGGTTGATCGGTATCGCGTTGGTCAGCAGTGGCGCGGTGACGATGAAGACCACCAGCAGCACCAGCATCACGTCCACCAGTGGCGTCACGTTGATTTCGCTGAGCACCTCGTCCGTGTCTTGCGTAGAGAAGGCCATGTCAGGACGCCTCCTTCACTTTTGCCGCGTTGCCCGGCGTCGCCACCTTGTGCGCGGTCGGGTGGATCAGTACGCGGAATGCACTCTTCTGCGCCAGGCTGTAGAAGTCGTGGGCGAAGTCATCCAGATCCGCCGCGGTCAATTTCAGACGCCGCAGAAAGTAGTTGTAAACCAGCACCGCCGGCACCGCGACGGCGATCCCCACACCGGTCGCGACCAGTGCCGCGCCAATCGGGCCTGCCACCGTTTCCAGGCTCGCCGAACCGGCAGCGCTGATGCCTTTCAAGGCCTCCATGATTCCCCACACCGTGCCGAACAGACCAATGAACGGCGAGGTGCTGCCAATACTCGCAACCACCGCCAGACCGGTTTCCAGCGAGCGCCGTTCACGCACGATCTGCTGGCGCAGGGCGCGCTCGAGGCGATCCTGATGGTTGATCGCCTGGCTCAGATCATTCGCCTGCGGCGCCTCGCCCACCTGGATTGCCGCGTAACCGGCCTGCGCCACCCGTGCTGCGGCACCGGGCTGGGTTTCGCTCAACTCGGCGGCGGCATCCAGACTCGACGCCGCCCAGAAACGTTTATGAAAGCGCCGATCCTGCGCCTTCAGACGGCCGAACTGCACAGCCTTGAGCAAAGCCAGGCCCCAAGTGGCGACGGAAAAAACCACCAGCAGCCAGATCACCGCGCTTTCGATGGATTCCAGTGGAGATGCCAGTAACGTCATGATGTGTTCCCTCGTGTAAACATTTCGCGCGAATTTGGTTTCGGTTTAATGAATCTTGAAATCGATGGGCACGCTGACCCAGCCGTCCTGAGCAACATCACCCTGCTTGGCCGGAACGAAACTCCAGCGCTTTACAGCGTTGAGCGCTGCGTCGTCGAGCTGCTGCCGGCCACTGCTTTTGGCAATCTGGATCTCGCCCGGCTTGCCGCTGGCCAACACATGCACCCGTAACAGCACCGTGCCTTCCCAACCGCGACGCTGGGCCAGCGACGGATATTCCGGTGCCGGATTTTTGAGATACGCAGCGTTGGCTGACGCCGGGGTAACAGGCGCAGGTGCCGGTGGCGCAGGAGGCGCTGGCGCGGCGACCGGGGCTGCCGGTTTCGCTGGTGCTGGCGCCTGCTCTACCGGCTTGGGCGCGGGTTTGGGCGGCGGTTTCACCACCGGTTTGGGTTTGGGAATCGGCTTGGGCGGCGGCGGTTTGACCGCTAATTCGTCTTCCACTGGCGGCGGCGGTTCGACCACCGGCGCCGGTGGTGGCGGCACCACAACCGGCGGCGCTGGCGGAGCCGGACGCGAAAACTCGATGGTCATCGGCGGAATTTCCGGCGGTACCACCGGCAGCACTGGCGTCGGTTTCTGGCTGACCCAATAAATCACCACGCCGTGCACGACCAACGCGAGCACACCGAGCAGAAGGGTTTCGCGCCGGCTCAAAATACCCTTGGGTGCACGCTGTAAACGCAACTGCCCCAACGGCACACGGTGCGGCCGGCCAAGATCGACCAGTTCGCCACTCGGCGTTTGACGCCACAGCAATTCCCCTGCGCTGGCGGCGGTCTGGACATTGCCCATTGTTCAACTCCCTGCGGTCTTTTGCGTTCGGCTGTTGATCCGCCGGTTAAACCTCTCCGGCGATCAATGAGCTAATAATTAAGCCAAGTGCTTATCTCGGAAAGTAATTTTTAACGCCATGGATATGCCCAAAAAGAATATTAAATTCGCAGCATTCTCGCTAACCCTCGATTTACGCAGGCTGTAGCTGCCCGCTATAACGCAACATGCGTTTTAGGCATTCAAAATATTCGCTAAGGGCATCAATAACCAAGATCGGCGAAAACGCGCTTTTTTATTACGAAGGAATCTTGTAGATCTTAAAATCCTGTAATTTCTGACAGTAGCGAGCTCCTTGGCTTTGTTATCAAATCAAAGCGGCCATAAATCTACGGAGATCGTCATGAAAACTGGAATTTTGTGTATTGCGCTTGCCGCCTTATTACCGCTTACAGTTCAGGCAGAAGAAAGGAATAAAACGCCGTATCTAAGCACTGAGTTCAAAAACGGCTTCAGGTCGGGAACAGTTTATGCTCGAGTGTACGGACAGCCTGAGACGTCGATAGCCCCAGGAGAGAGCTATAGTGTTAACGCACTTCCAACAGCGGGAGGTTTATTCAACCCTCCCCAGAACCCGCCTTCACCGGGATATGTGTCAGTCTCAATGAAAACCGAGCCTGAAAAGCTCTACGTCGTTTTTTCAGACTCCGCCCCCTCCGCCACTGAGAAAACCGGTAAAAGGGAAAACAAAGTTACCTCGACTCCCGATTTTGAAGTCACTAATGATGGTGGTTCGCCGATTGTCGTTCAGAAGACCACGTCAGGGGTCTGGACAGAGATCCCGTCAGGCCAGAGAGAGATTTTCAGCAACATGGACAGTTCCGGTTTTTTCCTAAAAGGAATCATGCCTGTTATTCAGATCGAACAGCAGAAATGCGCAGTTCAATACTGTTTGCGCGTTCTGAAATAGCCCTTTATTTAGCCACAGGAATTGGTGGTCATAACTATTGTCATGCCGTTAAAGCCACTTGAACGAGGGGTATCGGTGAGGTTGTGGGTTGAAGCTGGATAAAACTTCATAGGTTCACATCTGATGACAAAACTGGATAGCTTGTCATCAGATGCGTTCGTCAGAAGTCGTAACGACCGGTAACGCCGAGGGTTCGCGGCGTGCCAAGCAAGCCTTCATAGCCGCCGTTGCCGCCCGTCCACAGGGTCGTGTAGTAGGTTTTGTCGAAGGCGTTTTTCAGCCACAGCGAAACATCCCACTGGCCCTGATTGAAATCGCCGCGCAGGCCGGTGGAGAGGTTGACCACCGCGTAACTGGGGATCTGCCCGTAATCGGAATCCTCGACCGTGCCCACCGCTTTGGAGCGGAACGCATAGCTGCCGGTGACGTAGGGTTCGAAGCCGTTATCCAGATTCCATTTGTATTCGCCGTTGGCGTTGCCGATCCATTTCGACGCGCCGACCACTTGATGACCGCTGAGGTCGCAAGAGGCCGGCGCACCCGGGGCCTGGCTGACTTCCGGCGGGCACGGTGCATCTTTGTAGGAGAGGTAGCTGACGTCGTTGTACGAGCCGTTGAAATTCAGCGTCAGGCCACGTAGCGGCACCACGGTGCTTTCGAACTCGATGCCGCGCGAGCGTACCGAGCCGGCGTTGGTCAGGTATTGCACGCGGTTGGCGGCGTCATAGGCGTTGGTCTGGTAGGCGTTGACCTGGGTCCAGAACACGTTGGCGTTGAGTTGCAGGCGGTGATCCCACAGCGTGCTTTTGAAACCGAGTTCGGCGTTGTTCGCGCGCTCGGTGCCGATCAATAGCGAGTCGGCGCCAGCGGTCGGCGCAGAGCCGACCGCGAGGTTGACCCCGCCGGATTTTTCGCCGTGGGACAGCGTGGCGTAACCGAGCACGTCATCTGTGATGCGATAGCTCAGGTTGAGCAGTCCGGACGGGCTGGAGCTGTACTGATTCAAGTCTCCGGAATCGTAGGCGCCGGCACGCCCGCGACGCGCATTGGCTCCCGCGCCCGCCACCGCCACGCCACCGAGCGGCGCGTTGCGGCTGACCGAGGCGTTTTTCTCTTCGTAGGTGCCACGCACCCCGGCGGTGAAATCCAGGCGTTCGCTCAGGTGCCAGGTGCCCTGTGCAAACAGGGCGAAACTGTCGGTCTTGATATGCCCCTTGCCGACGCTGGTGACATTGGCCAGGGCGCCGGCCGGGGTGCCGTTCCAAATGTCGGCCTGCGGGCCGTAATAGGCAAAGGATTTGTTGTCCAGATCCGAGCCGAAATAGTAGGCACCGACCACGTAATCGAAGAACTCGCCCTTGGGCGAGGCCAGGCGAAATTCCTGCGAGTACTGTTTGTCTTCCACCGACACGCCGGCGTTGTAACTGGCCGGCACGTTGAGGCCGTCGTCATTGCGCGGGGTGAAATTCCAAAAGCGGTACGAGCTGACCGACGTCAGGGTAAAGTCGCTCGGCAACGTCCAATTGGCCTCCACCGAAGTGCCGCCCTGATGCACGGTGACGTGTTGGTCGTTGTCGAGATTGACCTTACGGTGCCGACCGTTGACCAGGGTCGCCCCGGCCGCGCTGGCCCGCGATTCATACAGGTTGACGCCGTTGATCGTTGGCCCGGTGTTGTACAGCACGCGGGTGCCGGCGCTGGAATCTTCTTCGTTGTAATCGCCGATCCAGCGCAGATTGAAATCTTCATTGGGCTTGAACAACAGCTGGGCGCGAAAGCCTTCGCGCGAGCCGCCGTTAAGGTCGTGGCCGTCGTATTCGTTCTTGATGTCGCCGTCACTGCGCGTGCGGTAAGCAGAAAAGCGCCCGGCCAACTGATCATTGAGCGGCCCGGAAATGGTGCCCTTGGTCTGGAAATAACCGTCCTCGCCGACCGAAGTTTCGATGCTGCGCTCAGGCGTGAATGACGGCGCGCGGGTGCTGATGTTGATGACCCCGGCGGTGGTGTTCTTGCCGAACAGCGTGCCCTGCGGCCCGCGCAGAACTTCGAGCTGCTCGATGTCCATCAGATCGAACACCGCCATCCCCGGACGGCCCAGATAGACGTTGTCGATGTACAGACCAACGCTGCCTTCCAGGCCATCACTGGCCGGGTTGTTGCCCAGACCGCGGATCGACACGCTGGACTGGCGCGCATGCATGTAGGCGACGTTGACGCTGGGCACCAGTTGCTGCAAATCCTGAATACGGTAGACCCGCTGCGTCTCCAGATTCTGTCCGCTGACCACGCTCATCGGCGTCGGTACATCTTGCGAGCTTTCTTCGCGGCGGCGAGTGGTGACGGTCACCGTTTCCAGCTGCGAACCGCTGGCCGCCGCTTTGCCTGCCGGGACCGGCGCCGGGGCTTCCGATTCGGCGGCATAACCGTGAGTCCAGCTGGCGCTGCCTGCCAGCAACAGCGCCAAAGGCAGGCGTTTGAGCCGTCGTGGTGATGGGGGTGACGCGAGGTTCAACGGACTCATGGCGCGGCTCCTGGTCAAAAAACACACAGACATCTTCAGCGCTGCATATTCTTTTCAGTTATTTATTTATGGATTTACAAATATTTACTGCATAAGAGATTGCCTTTATAAGGAGTCGACCTAATGCATATCCAATGCATTTCCCGGATATTTTTTATGTGAAAAATGCATATCGACTTGCGCCAACTTCGTCACTTCATTGCCCTCGCTGAACAACGCAGCTTCGTCGCTGGCGCGCAGGCAGTGAACCTGTCGCAGTCGGCATTCAGCCGCAGCATTCAGGCGCTGGAGCACAGCGTCGGCTGCCAGTTGGTCGACCGTGGGCGCAAGGAATTGCCGCCGACCAAACAAGGCCAGGTCCTGCTCGAACATGCGCGGCGGCTGGTCAGCGGTGCGCAGCAGATGGCCAACGAGATCAGCCAGTTCAACGGCCTCGAAGCAGGAGAATTGCGCTTTGGTTGCGGGCCGGCGCCGGCGGCCGGATTGATCCCGCGCGCGATTGGCGCCTTCATCGGTCGCTACCCGAAAGCACGGGTGCAGTTTCAGGTCGATGACTGGCAAAGCCTGAGCAAACGCCTGCTCAGCGAAGAGTTCGAATTCTTCGTCGCCGACACCCGGCAGTTCGAGGCAGATCCGGATTACCAGACCCACCGCTTGCGCGCGCGCAAATGGCATTTCTGCTGCCGCGCCGGGCATCCATTGACGGCGTTTGAACGCATCACCGCCGAGGAGTTGCTGAGTTATCCACTTGCGGTCAGCATCCGCCCGCCGAACCTGCGCAAGGTCATCGTCGACCTCAGCGGTCGCCCGGATTTCACCCCGAATGTGGAATGCGAAAACGGCTCGAGTCTGTTGAGCGTGGTGCTGCGATCGGAGGCGATCGGCATTGTCGGGGCGTACTCCGATGCGCTGCATCTGGCCAAGGGTGAGCTGGTCTGTCTGAAGATCGAAGGTCTCGCCGATGATCTGGAGGAGCTGTATACCCGCTATGGGATTGTCAGCCGCGCCGGGTATCGGTTGTCACCGTTGGCCGAAGCGATGATCGAGCAGATCAAGGCGATTGATGCGGTGGATGATGAGGTGTGTTCGCTGGAGAATTTTGCTGTCTGAGCTGCCCCTTCGCGAGCAGGCTCGCTCCCACAGGAATTACGCATTTCAAATGTGCGAGCGAGCCTGCTCGCGAAGAGGCTGATGCAATCCCTGCATAAACCCCATTCCCCAAATGCACTTGCCGAACACCCCCACCGACGGCGAAAACCCTCACCTGTCCCACTGACCGGTGAACCCCATGCCCACCCCGCCCAACCCCGTGCGCAACGTGCTGTACATCATGTGCGATCAACTGCGCCGCGATTACCTGTCCTGCTACGGCCACCCACATCTGCACACACCGAACATTGATCGCCTTGCCGCCGAAGGCGTGCGTTTCAGCCGTGCCTACACCCAGGGCACGATCTGCGGCCCGTCGCGGATGTCGGCCTATACCGGGCGCTATGTCAGCAGTCATCAAGTGGCATGGAATGCGGTGCCATTGCCGCTTGATGAACTGACGATCGGCGATTACCTGCGGCCTCACGGCATTCGCACTGCACTGGTCGGCAAGACCCACGCCACGGCCAATGTCGATGCCTTGCAGCGCCTGGCGATCAATCCGCAAAGCGCGCAGGCCGAGTTGCTCAATGAGGTCGGCTTCGAACCGTACCTGCGCCACGACGGCATCTACCCCGACGATCCTTTATTCGACGACAAGCGCGAATCCGCGCCCTACACCCACTATCTGCGCGAACACGGCTTCGACGGCCGCAATCCCTGGCACGACTGGGCGAACGCCGCCGAAGGCGAGAACGGTGAAATCCTCAGTGGCTGGAAAATGCGTCATGCGAATTTGCCAGCACGAATTCCCGAGCAACACTCCGAGACTGTCTACACTACCAATCGCGCCATCGACTTCATCGCTGAGCAAGGCGAGAAATCCTGGTGTTTACACCTCTCGTACATCAAACCCCACTGGCCATACATCGTACCGGCGCCATACCACGCCTTGTACAGTACGAAATCGATTCTCGAACCGGTCCGCGCATCGCCCTCTGAAGCCAGCAAACACCCCGTATATGCTGCCTTTCGTCAACATGAGGAAAGCCTCAACTTTTCCCGCGATTCAGTACGATTGAATGTAATCCCCACCTACATGGGCTTGATCAAGCAGGTGGACGATCAGTTGGGGCGGCTGTTCGATTTTCTGCAGAGCAACGGGCGCTGGGATGACACGTTGATCGTGTTCACCAGCGATCACGGCGACTTCCTTGGCGATCATTGGCTGGGCGAGAAGGAGTTTCTGCTCGAGCAGGCGGTGGGCGTGCCACTGATCGTGCGTGACCCTCGGCCGGCGGCGGATGTCACCCGTGGCACTGTCGATGATCGCTTGGCGGAAACCATCGATGGGTTGCCGACGTTTCTTCAAGCGCTGGGATTACCGGATGCGGAACACCGGCTCGAAGGGCGCTCACTGATCCCGCTGCTGCACGGAGAAAATCCCGATTGGCGCCGCTATGCGATCAGCGAGTACGACTACGCCTTTCAGGCACCGGCGCGGGAACGACTGGACCAACCGATCGACCGTTGCCGCATGACCATGGTGCGCAGCGAGCGCTGGAAATACCTGGCGTACGACGGCTTTCGAGCGCAGCTGTTTGATCTGTTGAATGACCCGCAGGAACTGCGTGATCTGGGGGATGACCCGGCGTACGCGGCGGTGCGCGAGGAGCATGCGGGGTAGCTGTTTGAGTGGGTGCGCGGCCTGAAGCGGCGTACGACCATCAGCCATCAGGAGATCGACTTGCGCGGGCAGCGGTTTCGTTATGGAGAGCCGGAAAGCGAGAAGGTGGTTCAGATTGGGGTTTGGTAGCATCAAGAGCCCCTCACCCTAACCCTCTCCCAAAGGGAGAGGGGACTGATTGGGGGATATTCAGAAGCTGCATCGACATGAAAGTCATGTACCGAATCAATAATCGGCTCGGTCTTTCAGGTCGACGTACAACGCAAGACAACTCGGTCGGCTCCCTCTCCCTCCGGGAGAGGGCTGGGCGGGCGGCGTTCCGATGAGGGGCTTTTGATCTTCAGTCACGCCCTTTGATGGTCTGGCTGCGCTGCCCATTCACCCCCACCGGCACCTCGCCCTTGAGCGTCACTCGACGCACCACGCGATCCTGGGTGCCGTAATCATCAATCGCGTAATGCTGCGTCGAGCGGTTGTCCCAGATCGCCACATCACCTGCCTGCCAGCGCCAGCGCACGGTGTTTTCCTGGCGGATCACATGGCTTTGCAACAAGCCGAACAGGTGCGCCGAATCTGCCTGCGAATAGCCTTTGATGCGTTTGACGAAATGCCCCAGCAGCAGGCTCTTTTCGCCGCTGATCGGATGCACTCGCACCACCGGATGCTCGGTCTCGTAAACGGTCGAGGTGAAGACTTTGCGATAGCGCTCCAGTTTTTCCGCAGAGACGTCCGGCTTCGCCCCGGCATAGTCGTACTCATTGCTGTGCACGGCGGTGAGCTTGTCGGCCAGTTCACGCAGCTCGATCGGCAAGCCGCTGTATGCCGTTGCGGTGTTGGCCCACAGCGTATCGCCGCCGTATGCCGGGGCGACCACCGAGCGCAGGATCGAGGCCTTCGGGTAGGCGTCGACGAACGTCACGTCGGTGTGCCAGGAATTGGCGCGCTGACCTTCGGCGCCGTCCAGCTCAAGCAGATATCGAGTGCCCTCGCGTACCGGCACGGTGGGGTGCGCTACCGGCTCGCCGAGCAGATGAGCGAAGGCTTCCTGACGCTGATCGTCGAGCTGAGTCTGTTCGCGGAAAAACAGCACTTTGTAGTCAACCAGCGCCTGCTGGATTGCTTCGACGGTGGCGGCATCCAGCTCCCCGGACAGGTGCACGCCGCGGATTTCCGCACCGATACGCCCGGCTACGGGGTGAATTTCCAACGCGTGAGAAACGGGTTTTACGGCGAGTGCGGCATTGCTCATGGGACGACCCTCATCGACGGTTTGCGATTTTTCCGGCAGCGAAACAACGCTCTATCTATATTCCATTTACATCTAATAGATATTCACATGCTTCGTTGACGGAATAAGAGCTTGCATTTAAAACCTCAAGCAACCCTCGTCGCAAATGCCTTCGAGCTATTTTTAGGATGCCGGAAAAGCATATGGATCTTCGCCAGTTGCGCTACTTCATCGCCCTCATCGAACACCGCAGTTTTGTCCGCGCGGCAGACGCCATGGGCATCACTCAACCGGCGTTCAGCCGCAGCATTCAGGGGCTGGAGCAAGAGTTCGGCTGCGTGCTGGTGGATCGCGGCAACAAGGATCTGCGTCCGACCCCGGAGGGCCAGGTAGTGCTGCAACACGCCCTGAGCCTGGTGCAGGGGGCGGCATTGCTCAGCGCTGAAGTGACGCAGATGACCAAGCTCGACGCCGGCGAAGTGCACTTCGGCTGCGGCCCGGCGCCGGCGGTTAAACTGGTGCCGGACGCGGTGGCGCAATTCATCAATGCGCACCCGAAAGTGCGCACCTGTTTTCAGGTGGATAACTGGGAAAAGCTCAGCCGTGCGCTGAGCCGCGAAGAGATCGAATTCTTCATCGCCGACATTCGCCATTTCGAGTCCGATCCGAATTTCCAGACCCAACCGCTGACACCCAAGCGCGGCGTATTTTTCTGCCGCCCGGGACATCCGTTGCTGGCCAAGGAAAGTCTGTCGACCAACGACATGTTCGACTACCCGCTGGCCGCCACGCTGATTCCGCCGGGTATTCGCAAGCTGCTGGCGAACCTCAGCGGACGCATCGATTTCTCGCCGACCATCGAGACCGAACATTTCCCGGCGCTGGTGAAAGTGGTGCTGCAATCCAATGCAATCGGTGTCGGCACGGAGGAGGCGTTTGTCGAAGATGTCGCCAAGGGGGCGCTGGTACTGCTGCACTGGCGCAACCTGCCGCAGAACCTGGAGAGCATGAACGCGCGCTGCGGCATCGTCAGCCGTACCGGGTTTCGGCTGTCGCCAGCGGCCAGGGCGATGATCGAAACGTTGGTGGCGGTGGATCGGCAGGACGTCAGCGTCGCCGTCTGAACCCCCTTCGCGAGCAGGCTCGCTCCCACACTGGAACTGTGCACATATCCAAATGTGGGAGCGAGCCTGCTCGCGAAGAGGTCAGCGAAGACGCTGGAGATCTAAAGCTTGGCCGCTGAGAGCTCAGGCGCCACCCAATCACTGACCTTGAACGGCTTGCGGATCAGCCTCTGCTGCGCCGCCAGGTCGACCTTGTCCTGCAGGCCACTGAGAAACACCGGATCCAGGGTCGATGGGAAAATTTCGCTCAGATTCTGATCTTTCAGATCCTGAGTAAGGATCACCGGCGGATAACTCGCCAGCCCCGATACCAGTTGCACATAGGCGTCCTTGTTGCTGTCCTGAGTCAGCCACTCGACCGCCTGCTGCTGCGCCTTGAGCAGTTTCGCGATGACTTCAGGATGTGCGTCGACAAACTTGCCGTTGCCGAGCAGGACCGCCTGCACGCTGCCAGCGCCGCCAAGGTCCTTGGTGTTCAGCGGCAATTCCGCCAGGCCTTTGGCTTGCAAGGCACTCAGGGCGGAGCTGCCCCACGATGCATCGATCTGCCTGGCCGCGAGTGCCGAGACCGCGGCGTTGAAATCCAGATTGATGACCTTCACGTCCTTCTCGCTCAGCCCCTGACTGGCCAGCGCCGCATCGAACGACAGCTGCGTCGCCGTACCGCGGAAGATCGCCACGCGCTTGCCCTTGAGATCCTGCAGGGTCTTGATCCCCGAGCCGGGCACCACGCCGAGGTATTGCTTGACCCCACGCGCCGTGGCGCTGAGCAGGCGCGTGTCCAGACCATTGGACTTGCCGATGATCGCGGCGAGATCGCCGAGATAGGCCAGATCGACCTGACCGTTGGCAAATGCCTCATTGATCACCGGCCCGGCGCCCTTGAAGAAACTCCACTGAATCTTGATGCCCTGCTCGGCGAAAGCCTTTTCGAAGATCTGTTGATCGCGCAGCACATCGACTACGCCACCACCGCTGTGCTGCGTACCGGCACTGAGATCGGGCACGGCGATGCGGATTTCCTTGAGCTCCTCGGCCTGGGCGCTGAGCGTGAGAAAGCCTGCAAGCGCCGGGGCGGCCAACAGACTGATGAGACGTTTGAACGGAAGGTTCATGGATGCGGCTCCTTGATCGCTGAGGAGCCGAAAGTAGGCTGAATGCCCACCTTCACTTAAATACTATAAATGCACATTTTTATACCTATATGAGCTAAGCGAGGGCGAATGCGGCTTGCAGCCCGATATGCATCAACAGCATCGAAAATATTCTTCGAATGCATTGGATGCGTACGGGCTGTAAGCCTTAAATGGCTTCGCTTATCTCCAAATTGATATTTTTATCGTTGGCTTATAACTATTTTAGTGTGGCTAATACCGCTAAAGATCGCAGCCTTCGGCAGCTCCTACAGGGGAATGCGATCCATGCAGGAGCTACCGAAGGCTGCGATCTTCTGGTCTTGACCCGATCTTGATGCAACCCGACAACGGAGGTCACCCATGGCCCGTCAATCCCTGCTCAGCCTGCCGCTGGCCGCGCCGCCACTGAAAAGCCGCCGCTCCTGGCCCAGTCTGGATCAACGTCTGTTGCCATGGCTCCTGCCTGTCAGCCTGTTCGTCCTGTGGTGGCTGGCCGCGCGCAACCAGTGGATGAGCGAGCAGATCCTGCCGGCACCGTCGCTGGTGTGGAGCAGTGCCGTGGAACTGGCGCAAGGCGAGTTGTGGAGCCATTTGTGGATCAGCCTGCAACGGTTGTTCTGGGGCTTGCTGGCAGGCGTTTCGGCCGGTGCGGTGCTCGGCGCCGCACTGGGTTTCAGCCGACGTCTGGAGCGACTGATCTTCCCGACTTTCGCCGGACTTGCACAGGTGCCGACGCTGGCATGGATTCCGCTGTTCATGGTGTTTTTCGGCATCGGCGAAGTGCTGAAACTGGTGGTGCTGATCAAAGCCATCGTCGTGCCGGTTACCCTGCACACGCTGGTCGGCGTGCGCGATGCGCAACCGAAACTGCGCGAAGCCGCCGCCGTGTTGCGCTTGCCGCCACTTCTGCTGATTCGGCGTCTGGTGCTCCCAGCGGCCCTGCCGGCATTCATGGCCGGTGTGCGCCTGGCACTCGCCGCCGGCTGGACCTCGTTGCTGGCCGTCGAGCTGCTGGCCTCCAGTGAAGGCATCGGCTATCTGATGGTCTGGGCGCGGCAGCTGTTCATGCTCGACATCGTGTTCGTGTGCATCGTGATCATCGGTCTGATCGGCGTGGCCATGGATCGCGGCATCGGTCTGCTCGACCGCAAACTGGTGCACTGGCCACACCCGGCCACCGCACACATCACTCGCGGCCCACGCTATCAAGGCTGGCAACGCCTGCAACCGTGGCTGCTGCCGCTGGGGTTGCTGGCGCTGTGGCAACTGGCCAATGATCAACAGTGGGTCGACGCGAGCATTCTCGTCAGCCCTGCGGCTGTGCTGAGCACGGCATGGGACGGACTGCTCGACGGCACGCTGGTCAACGGCATGGCGCTGAGCCTGAGCCGCACCCTCGGCGGTTTGCTGATCGGTGGCGGACTCGGTTTCGCCCTGGGCTTGCTGCTCGGCCTGTCGCGTCTCAGTGAACGCCTGCTCGGCCCGACATTCGCCGCACTGCGGCAGATCGCGATTTTCGCCTGGGTGCCACTGCTCACTGCATGGTTCGGCCTCGGCGAACTGGCCAAGTGGGTGTTCGTTGCCCTCGCCGCGTTTTTCCCGCTGTTCATCGCCACCCAGCGCAGCGTCGCCAACCTGTCGCCGCAACTCAACGAAGCCGCGCAAGTGCTGCGCCTGAACCTCGGCCAGCGGCTGCGCCGACTGGTGCTGCCGGGCGCTGCGCCAGTCATTTTCGCCGGGCTGCGACTGAGCCTGATCTACGCCTGGCTCGGCACCATCGGCGCCGAATATTTCATGCCGTCCAATGGCGGCATCGGCAGCCAGATGATCGGCGCGCAACAGCTGCTGCGCATGGACCTGATCATGGCCGGCATGCTGCTGGTCGGCCTTACTGGCGCCCTGCTCAACCTGATCGGCCAACGCCTGGAAATTCGCGCGACCCGCTGGAGACACGCATGAACGCACCGATTGTCAGCTTCAACCACGTAGGCAAATCCTTCGCCGTCAACGGTTTCGAACTGGAGGCGATCCGTGAATTCAACCTGGACATCGCCGAGGGCGAATTTGTCGCCATTGTCGGTTCCAGCGGCTGTGGCAAATCCACCCTGCTGCGTTTACTGGTCGGCCTCGACACCGAGTTTCGCGGCCAGATCAGCGTCGACGGCAAAGCCGTCAGCGGCATCGGCGGCGAGCGCGGCATCGTCTTTCAGGAACATCGCCTGTTCCCATGGCTGACGGTCGCCGACAACATCGGCCTGGGCCTGGTCAACGAACCGCTGAGCGGGGCGCAGAAACAACAGCGCATCAAGGATTTCATCGAGCTGGTCGGCCTCAGCGATTTCACCGAGGCCTATCCGCATCAGCTTTCTGGCGGCATGGCGCAGCGCGTGGCGATTGCCCGCGGCCTCGTCGCCAGCCCGCGAATCCTGCTGCTCGACGAACCTTTCGGTGCCCTCGATGCGCTGACCCGTCAGCAAATGCAGGACGAGCTGTTGGCGATCCGCGAACGGGCAAGGATCACCACGATTCTGGTGACCCACGATGTCGAGGAAGCAATCTTTCTCGCCGACCGCGTGGTGGTGATGGAGCCGCGTCCGGGGCGGATCAAGCAAGTAGTCGACATCGCCTTGCCGCACCCGCGCCAGCGCAGCGGTTACGACTTCCATCAGTTGCGCGAAGAACTGCTGCACGAATTGACCAGTGATGACCACTACCAACCGAGCGCACCGGTGCAGATCCGCGATCTGCCGCTGACGTTCATTGCCTGCTGAACAGGAGTTTCGCGATGCCGCAACGTCCCAACTTTCTGGTGATTCTGGCCGACGATCTGGGCTTTTCCGATATCGGTGCGTTCGGCGGCGAAATCGCTACGCCGAACCTCGATGCACTGGCCGACAACGGCCTGCGCCTGACTGATTTTCACACTGCCCCGACCTGCTCGCCGACGCGTTCGATGCTGCTGACCGGCACCGATCACCACATCGCCGGCATCGGCACCATGGCCGAAGCGTTGACTCCGGAACTGATCGGCAAACCCGGCTATGAGGGCTACCTCAATGACCGCGTCGTCGCCTTGCCCGAGCTGCTGCGCGAGGCCGGGTATCAGACCTTGATGAGCGGCAAATGGCATCTGGGTCTGAAGGCCGAACTGGCGCCCCATGCGCGCGGCTTCGAGCGATCATTTTCGCTGTTGCCGGGCGCCGCCAACCACTATGGGTTCGAGCCGACCTACGATGACCAAACGCCCGGGCTGCTGAAATCCACCCCGGCGCTGTACATCGAAGACGATCAGTTTCTGGACGAGTTGCCGAATGATTTCTATTCCTCCGACGCCTTCGGCGACAAGTTGCTGCAGTACCTCAAGGAACGCGATCAGACCCGGCCGTTTTTCGCCTATCTGCCGTTCTCCGCACCGCACTGGCCGCTGCAGGCGCCCGCCGAGATCGTTGAGAAATACCGTGGCCGCTATGATGCCGGCCCGGAAGTGCTGCGCCTCGAACGCCTGGAAAAACTCAAGGCGCTGGGCCTGATCGAGGCAGACGTCGAGCCGCATCCGCTGATTCAGCTCAGCGCCCAGTGGGACGCTTTGAGCGATGAGCAAAAGCAGATTTCCGCACGTGCCATGGAGGTCTACGCGGCGATGGTCGAGCGCATGGACTGGAACATCGGCCGTGTGGTCGATTATTTGCGCCAGCAGGGCCAACTCGATAACACCTTCATCCTGTTCATGTCCGATAACGGTGCAGAAGGCGCGCTGCTGGAAGCGTTCCCCAAGTTCGGACCGGAGCTGATGACCTACCTGAACCAGCATTACGACAACAGCCTCGACAACATCGGCCGGGCCAATTCCTATGTCTGGTACGGGCCGAACTGGGCACAGGTGGCGACCGCGCCGTCGCGGTTGTTCAAAGCGTTTACCACCGAGGGCGGGATCCGCGTGCCGGCGCTGCTGCACTATCCGCAACTGCCGCTCAAAGGGCAGATCAGCCATGGTTTCGGCACGGTGATGGACATCACCCCGACCATCCTCGATCTGGCTGGCGTGCGGCATCCGGGCAAACAGTGGAAAGGCAAAGCCGTGGCGCCACTGCGCGGTAAATCGTGGCTGGGCTTTTTGTCCGGCGAGACCACGCAGGTGCATGACGAACACACCGTGACGGGGTGGGAATTGTTCGGACGCCGGGCAATTCGCCAAGGGTCGTGGAAAGCGGTGTGGATCCCCGGGCCGGTGGGGCCGGCGACCTGGCAGCTCTATGATCTGGCGAGCGATCCGGGGGAGATTCATGACCTGGCATTGAGTCAGCCGCAGAAACTCACTGACCTGATCGGGCATTGGCAGCGGTATGTCGAGGAGACCGGGGTGATCCTCAGTGCTTCGCCGTTTCAGCCGGATTGAAGCAAGATCAAGAGCCCCTCACCCCAGCCCTCTCCCAGAGGGAGAGGGGGAAAGGGAGCAGATCTTCATGCTTTTCAAACCCGAGTTCGGCACGGAATTTCAGGTCGATGTATCAAGCCTAAACACCTCGATCAGTCCCCTCTCCCCCCGGGAGAGGGCTAGGGTGAGGGGCATCTGTCAGGCCTCCACCACTTCCCCGGACACCACCTCTTCGTCCCTGCGCACAAACCGGTTCGCCCGGCCAAACGTGCCGAAATCATTGAAACGCACGCCCATCTCGCGCATTACCTTATGCGCCACCGGCACCGTCATCTGGCGAATGTAAAACGGCTCCTTCACCACGAAATGATGAATCCCGTGACTGCTGCCGAAGTTGAAGCAGAACGCCTGCAACGGCCACAGCCACCACGGGTTCAGCACCTGACATTGCTGCAGCACGTTGCCCGGTTCGACGTCGCCGTAGTAATGCATGTTCGAGCTGATGAAATGCAGGCAAAAAGTGCGCAGCACGTTCGGGCCGATGATCACCACGGCGGCGATATCGATCACCTGCATTACCGAAAGCGTGGTGGCCGACCACTCGATTGGCGAGCCCAGCAGGGATGCGATGCCGTTGGCCGCATGAAAGCCGAGAAACACATACCACGCGCCCCAATGCAGCAGCGCCAGCGGTGCGTAAACCTTGAGCACGCGTTTGCCGATGCTCAGCTTGTGCGCCCAGGTTTTGGCCCGCAGCAGGCGGATGAACGCCGACATGAGGTTGTCGCCCACCATCAACAGGCGCGCAAAACCCCACGGCTCGCCGTTGGTGATCGCACGCTCTTCCATGTCGGCTTCGGTGCCGGACACCTTGTGGTGGTTGAGGTGCAGATGACGGCGGATCCACGGGTTGATCGTGCTCGGCCGCGCCAGCCAGACCAGGCCCATCATCAGGTTGTGCGGCACGCGCTGCTTGCGGAAATACATGCTGTGGATCAGGTCGTGCTCAAGCTCATGGGTCAGCGAGGCGAAAAACCCATTGAGCAGCAGGCACACCCACCAGGCCATATGGCCGGTGATGTACAGCGCCGCTGATCCAATCATCCCGGCCAGCGCGAACGCCAGAATCCCCACGCCCAGAGCATCCTGATGCTGGAGAATCGGGTAGCGCTCACGCAACTCCACACCTTTGGCCAGCACCACCTGGCGAATACGCGCCGAGCGCTGCGCCGCATTCAGTCGTTCAGGGCTTGCAGAAGTACCGTCCATGCTTCCATCCTCCGGTCTAAGATGTGTGCATCGTGCCTCGCCGGGGCTTGAACCGCGCTAGCCAAGAACGCCAACCTGTTGACCGGACGCGCCAATCAGCATGAAGGAACCGACCTCCCTCGCCAGCTGGACCCGTGCCCTGCGCAAACAACTCGACGCGCTGGGTCTGGACAGCCTCGCCCTGTGCCAGCAGGCCGGGCTCGACCCGACGCTGATGGACGACCCTAACGCGCGTTATCCGCTGTCCGGCACCACGCGTTTGTGGGCACTCGCGGTTGAGGCCAGCGGCGATCCGGCGCTGGGCTTGCGCGTGTCGCGCTTCGTCAGCCCGACCACGTTCCACGCGCTCGGTTATGCACTGGTGGCCAGCGGCAGTTTGCGCGAGGTGTTCGAGCGCATCGTGCGTTATCACCCGGTGGTCAGCGATGCGCTGGAGCTGGAACTGAGCCGCCGCGAAGACCGCTATCAATTCCGCCTGAAAATCCCCTCAGGCAACCCGGCTCCGGCCTTCGAAGCCATCGACGCCTTCGCGGCGATCTACGTGCGCACCTGCCGCAATCGTCTCGGCCGTGACTATGCACCGCTGGCGGTGTATTTGCGCCGCCCGGAACCGCACGACGCCCAGCAATGGCACAAAGTCCTCCGCGCGCCAGTGTATTTTTCCGCCGCCGAAGACCGCCTGGAGTTCGCCCTCTCCGACTTCGACAGCCACCTCGATGACGCCAACCCGGAACTGGCCGAACACAACGAAGCCGTACTCAAACGCACCCTCGCCCAGCTCAAACCGCTGACCTGGGAACGCAAAGTGCGCGATGCCATTGAAGAACAATTGCCCGAAGGCGAACCGAGCGCCGAACGCATCGCCCAGGCCTTGCACCTGAGCCTGCGCAGCCTGCAACGGCATCTTGCCGACGAAGGCTGTCGCTTCGACACCCTGCTCAACGAAAGCCGTGAAAACCTCGCGCTGTTGCACCTGCGCGATCCACAGTGTTCGTTGAGTGAAGTCAGCTATCTGCTGGGCTTCGCCGACACCAGCAGCTTCAGCCGCGCGTTCAAGCGCTGGACGGGGATGACGCCGGGGCAGTTTCGGGATCAGTTGCGCTGAGTTTTAACTGTTGCGCAGGCTGCGCGCCAGACCGGCCGACCATTGTTCGATCATTGCAGCGCCCACCTCTGCGAAGGCAGGATGATTTGCGCTGTACTCCGCCATTTCGCCCAGCGCTTGCTGTACACCCTGCGCGACCATTTGCAGTAACTGGTTGCAACGCGCTTCACTTAGATTGCAGGCCGTACGACCAAACCTGGTAAGCATTTTATGCTTGGGCCACGCCTTCGAACCGCCCAACAGCAGTGCCATACTATCGCTCTTGATGTACACCGACGTGGTGATGATGTCGTACGCCGGAGCCAGCCTGACCAATGCGCGCTCGCCACAATCCTCATAGAGCACGCCAAAGTTTTTCAGGTGGGCATCGCCGTTTTTCAATGCCGCCGATAAAGCGACAATCTTGAAGAAAGCTTCCAGTGCGTGCTTGAGTAATGAGGGCGAAACAAACGCCTTGATTTGCCGTGCGACTCCTTCGTAAGAGCCATCGTATTTGGCCTTCGACGGCCAGCCGTTGAGCACGCAAAAGTCTTCGAAACCGAGGTATCCGGTGTCGCTCAAGTCAAAACGCTCGATGACGAGAAATTTGCCATGCTCGCTGAGTTCGAAATGCGGCACGTCGAGGCCACAAAGTTGCGCAGCGCGCAGGCAGAAATATTCGTTGGTTGCCAGCTCGGGATACTCTTCGGCACGGAAGGCTTTGACCAGATGAGTCGAGCCTCGGTGCGTCAGTCGGTCTATTGCAGCGGCACTGTCACGCACCAATACTTTGGGCTGCACGCCTGAAACCCCGGAATACTGCCCGTAAGTCTGCAAAAGATCCTCGAACAAACCTTGCGCACCGTCATGAACCAACAACTCAGCGAGCGAGATTTCAGGTGGACGATCAGTTGTCGATGCGCTCGCGATCGAAAGACGCCCGAGTTGATGCGGGCCGACGATACTTAGTAAAGCGAAGTCATCGAAGCCGCGCACGGCTTTGCTGAAACGCCGGACCAACTCATCGCGCAACGCACCTTCAGGAAGATTCATCTCGAATATCGGATGAATGCCGCGTTCACAACCATAACTTTCCAGGCGTGTCGGCATGGTCAGCGAAACGGCATTTTCATCAATCGCATCGTCCCGATAGCTGAACACGCTGTCGACATCTGCGTGCCCGCGCCCCAATCTTCCAACCTCATGGCCGCCGACGCAGACCTGCAAGCGGTCCAATGCCTCAGCCATGGAAGTTCAACTTGCGCAGCGTGTCGAGTGTCGGCCGTCGAGAGGCGCGGGGGATTGCGGCCAATTCGTAGCCGAATCCGTTAAGAATGGCTTCGACTTTACGCAGACCGATTTCCGAGATTGTGTTGTTTTCAATCCCCGAGATTGTTGCGCGGCTCATGCCGTATTGCTGCGCCAAAGCTTGCTGGGACAGCTTTTCAGCCTTACGCAAGCTTCTGATCAACTCGCCAATTTTTTCCATCACCGCCCCAAATGCATTGTTTACAATGCAAATCCACCAAAAAAATTTAATTGCATCATAAACAATGCAATTAAATGAGCTTAGCGTAGATGGTCAGCCATCGCTAACGTCTTAACACCGCCCCTCAAACCCCAACTCAAACCCCGTCCCCGCCACATCACTACTCACCCGCACCTGCCCGCCATGCAACTGCATGATCGACTGCACTATCGCCAGCCCCAACCCGCCCGAATCGCCCGGTTCGGCTCGCGAAGGGTCGACGCGATAAAAGCGGTCGAACAGTTTGCCCAGATGCTCAGGCGGGATGATCGGGCCGTGGTTGTGCACTTGCAGCCAGCACATACCCGGTTCATCGCGGCGGCGAAGGCTGATCAGGGTGCCGGGGTCGGCGTGACGCACGGCGTTGGCCAACAGGTTGCCGAGGGCGCGTTGCAGCAGTTGCTGGTCGGCGGGCAATTCGCCGTGCATGCGGTTTTGCAGTTGAAGGTCGCGGTCATCGGCCAGGGCTTCGAAGTAATCGCAGAGCTCGTCGCCGACGCTGCGCAAGTCCAGTGTTTGCAGGTTGAGCGCGCGTTCGGCCTGTTCGGCTCGGGCGAGAAACATCAGGTTCTCGGCCATGCGCTTGAGCCGTTCGAACTCTTCCATGTTCGAGGCCAGCACGTCCTGATATTCCGCCGTGCTGCGCGGATGGTTCAGAGCCTGGCCGTTGCTGGCCAGCAAGGTGTGCAACGGCGTGCGGATTTCGTGGGCGAGGTCGGCAGAGAACTGCGACAGACGCTGCACACTGTCGTCCAGCCGCGCCAGCATGGCGTTGAGCGCGTGCACCGGCTCGCGCAATTCGGTCGGCGTGCCCTCGGTAGGCAGGCGTCGATCGAGGCTGCGCAGATCGATGTTGCGCACCGCTTCGCTCAACTGATGCAACGGTTGCAGCCCCCGACGCAGCAACAACAGGCCCAGCGCAAAGGCGAGCAATGCGCCGAGGCCGACAGCCAGATACAGGCGCAGGCGATAACTGCCGAGCATCTGCTCGCGCTCGCTGAGCACTTTGCCGGCGATCACCGTCAGGGTTTCACCGTTGGGGCCTTGGGCCTGACCGGACAGCAATGCCAGTTCGGCACCGTCGCTGGCCTGCCAGGTGAGCACGTCGCGGCGTTGCGGCAGTTGTTCTCGCGGTAATGCATTGAGCGCTGGCAATTCGCGCTGACGCGGGTTGATCGCGATCACGCTGGAGCCGTCGGCGCGGCGCACCAGCAGCAGGCTGTCGAGATTGCCGAGCATGTTCTGGTACAGCCGTGGCCGTGCCTGCAAAGCGTCAAGACTATCGCTGTCAGCGAGCAAGGCACGCACTTGTTCCAGGCGTCCAAGCAAGGCCATGTCGTCACGGAAAGCCAATTCGGAGGCCAGCGAGCGGTAGAGAAAAACGCCGATTGCGCTGAGTACCAGCGCGCAGACCACGGCGAAGGCCAGCGCCAGACGCCAGGCGATCGATCTACTCCACATCGTCCGGCGCTTCCAGCTGATAACCGACGCCACGCACGGTGTGGATAAGTTTCGGCATGTACGGGTCGTCGACCTTGGCGCGCAAGCGTCGGACTGCGACTTCGACCATGTTGGTGTCGCTGTCGAAATTCAGGTTCCACACCTGCGAAGCGATCAGCGTGCGCGACAGCACTTCGCCCTGGCGGCTGGCGAGCAACTGCAGCAAGGCAAACTCTTTGTTGGTCAGGGCAATGCGCTGGCCGCCGCGACTGACCCGGCGGCGCAACACGTCGATCTCCAGATCAGCGATGTTGTACGACTCGGCTTCGCGCATCGGCCCGCGTCGCAGCAGCGTGCGCACCCGCGCGAGCAATTCGGCGAAGGCGAAGGGTTTGAGCAGGTAATCATCGGCGCCCAGCTCCAGCCCACGGACGCGGTCTTCGATGGCGTCCTTGGCGGTGAGAAACAGCACCGGTGTCGCGCCGCGCTGGCGGATCAGCTGGAGCAATTGCCAGCCGTTGAGACCGGGCAGCATCACATCGAGGATGATCAGGTCATAAGCCTGCTGCTCGATAAAATAGCGGCCGTCGAGACCATTGAGCGCCACATCTACGGCAAAACCCGACTCGCCCAGGCCCTTGGCGAGGAAATTGGCGGTTTTGGCTTCATCTTCTACGACCAGCAAACGCATGGCACACCTCGATTGTTCAGGCACACAGGCTAGGCGTGTTCGGCGTCGTTGCCCATTACAAACTTGTAATCCGCCTGACGGGGTTCTGACGAAGTGCGCCGGTTAAGGTGCAGACATCCCCATTCGGAGCCTGCCCATGACCGTCAAGTACCTTGTCGCCAGCCTGATCCTCGGCCTCAGCGGCGCCGCGAGCGCCACACCGGAACTGCCGCGCCACGCCGACCTCGATCTGAAAACCGCACGCTGGCTGGCCGACAAGGCGATGAGCAGCTGCACCGGCACAGTGTCGGTGCTCGACCGTGGCGGCAACCTGTTGGTGACGCTGCGTGGTGACGGCGTCGGCCCGCATAACACCGCCGCCAGTCAGCGCAAGGCCTACACCGCGCTGTCGACCAAGACCCCGACGCGGCTGTTCGCCGAGCGCGCCCGCAGCAACGCGGAAACCGCCAACCTCAACACCCTCGACGAATTGCTCTTGCTGGGCGGCGGCATTCCGCTGTTCGCCGGCAGCGAACTGGTCGGCGCCATGGGCGTGGCCGGTTCCGGCGGCGGTGAGCAAGACGAAAACTGCGCCCTCGCCGCCGCCGACAAAGCCGGCCTGACCATCACCCGTTCCCACTAAGGAGATCCACCATGACCACCCTGCGCATGACCCTCGCCGCCCTCGGCCTGAGCGCTGTTTCCAGCCTGGCGCTGGCCGCCGGCAACCCGCTGAGCGTGCACGTGCTCAACCTGGAAAACGGCCTGCCATCACCGGGCATCAACGTCACCCTGGAAAAACACGTCGGCGAAAACTGGCAGCCACTGGCCCAAGGCACCACCAATGAGCAAGGGCGGATCGCCGAACTGTTCCCGGCCAAACAGCCATTCGAGGCCGGTGAATACCGCGTGGTGTTCAAGACCGGCGAGTACTACCAGAAGATCAAGCACGAAACGTTCTTCCCGGAAATTCCGGTGATCTTCCAGGTCAAGCAGACCGATCAGCACTACCACATCCCGCTGCTGCTGAGCCCGTACGGTTTCTCGACCTATCGCGGTTCCTGATCCAAACGTAGATCCCCTGTAGGAGTGAGCCTGCTCGCGATAGCGATCTGTCAGTTGATTCATGTGTGACTGACATACCGCTA
>NZ_QETJ01000052.1:0-31073 GCF_003105095.1 Pseudomonas sp. NDM
AGCGGTGTGTCAGGCAATGCATGTTTATCTGACAGACCGCTATCGCGAGCAGGCTCACTCCTACATGGGGGCTGTGTAGCGGCTGACTACCAGGTCGCAGCACTCGCTTTGGGCAGACTCAACTTGCCGCTGTCGGTAAAGCGCATCGTGCCAAACACCCCGCCGGCCAGTTTGCCGCGCAGCACGTAGGGCAAGTTATCGAGGCTTTGCGTCTGGCTCAGGCCGAGGGTCTGGCGCAGGAACGAGAACGCCGAGACGCTGACCGGCACCGTGACAATCGCTTCAGAGAAACGCGGGATCGAACCGCTCTGATCGCTCACACCGGAAGCCAGCGAATGACCATTGACCTCCAGATCCAGGGCGATGCCGTTGTAGTCGATCGCCGTCTCATTGGGATTTTGCACCCGCAGCTTGATGGCAAAGCGCACTTCCAGTTCCTGGCTCGGCAACGGTTCGAGGCCGACCACGTTGATGTTCACCGGATCGCGGTTGGGAAACAGCGCGCAGGCACTGAGCGACAGCAGCAGGAGCGACAGGATGACGGCGTGGACGCGGCGCATAAAAATCTCTCGACAAAAAAGGGCTGAACCGTTGCCGGTGCAGCCCTTTTTTTCAAGGCTCGACGTCAGCGGTTCAATTGTGCGACAGCCGCCGGTTGACCGGGTTCAGCTTTGGCGGTGACGTCGGGGTTTTCCATGACCTGCAGAATCGATGCTTCCGGATCGAAATCGTCCTCTTCCAGCTCGATGAATTCTTCCGGCAGAAAGATGTTCAGCACGATAGCGCACAAGGCGCCGACGGTGATCGGCGATTCGAAGATGTTGCGCAGCGCTTGCGGCAGCTCGCGCAGCACTTCCGGTACGGCGGCGATGCCAAGGCCCATGCCCAGCGAAATCGCCACAATCAACATGTTGCGTCGATGCAGGCCGGCCTCGGCGAGGATCTTGATCCCGGCCACGGCGACGGTGCCGAACATCACCAGCTCAGCGCCGCCGAGTACCGGTTTTGGCATCAGTTGCAGCACCGCGCCGATCATCGGGAACAAACCGAGCAACACCAGCAGGCCGGCGATGAAAAACGCCACGTACCGGCTGGCCACGCCGGTCAACTGGATCACGCCGTTGTTCTGCGCGAAGGTCACCATCGGCATGCTGTTGAACACCGCCGCCATGGCCGAGTTGAGACCGTCAGCGAGCAGGCCGGATTTGATCCGGCGGATGTACAACGGGCCTTTGACCGGTTGCCGCGAGATCATCGAGTTGGCGGTCAGGTCGCCGGCCGCCTCCAGCGGAGATACCAGGAAAATCACCGCCACCGGCACGAACGCCACCCAATCGAAGTTGAAACCGTACTTGAACGGCACCGGCACGCTGACCAGCGGCACTTCGGGCATCGCAGCGAAATCCACCGTGCCCATCAGCCAGGCCACCACGTAGCCAAGGGTCAGGCCGATGACGATCGCGCCCAGGCGCAGAAAGGGCACGTCGACGCGGTTCAGGACGACGATAGTGCCGATCACCAACGCTGCGAGAAAGATATGGCTGGCCGCGCCCAGATCCGGCGCGCCGAAACCGCCGGCGATATCAGTCATTGCCACTTTGATCAGCGACAGGCCCATCAGGGTGATGATCGTGCCGGTCACCACCGGAGTGATCAGCATGCGCAGCTTGCCGATGAACTGGCTGAGTACCACTTCGATGAACGCGGCGAAAAAGCACACACCGAAGATCGTCGACAGGATTTCATCAGTGCCGCCGCCGCGCGCCTTGACCATGAAACCGGCGCTGAGAATCACACTGATAAAGGAAAAACTGGTGCCTTGCAGACACAGCAGACCCGAACCGACCGGGCCGAAACGCTTGGCCTGAACGAAAGTGCCGAGCCCGGAAACGAACAGCGCCATGCTGATGAGGTAAGGGATTTCACTGTGCAGACCGAGGGCGCCGCCCATGATCAGGGTCGGGGTGATGATGCCGACGAAGCTCGCCAGTACGTGTTGCAGCGCGGCGAACACGGTGGCGGTCAGGTGCGGACGGTCGTTTAGGCCGTAGATCAGGTCGTTGTTGCGCGGGGCTTTATCGGAGGCGGTCATGGTCAGGTGCGCGCCGCGAGGCGGGGCCGGGTCAGAAAATGGGTGCGCAGAATGCCGCAAGCGGACGGCGAGGGCAACGAGCAATAACTGCCTGAAAGGTCAGGTTTTACTGCTCTGTGGGAGCGAGCCTGCTCGCGAAAGCGGTGTATCAGTGAATATTTGTATCGGCTGACACGACGCCTACGCGAGCAGGCTCGCTCCCACATGCGGATCATTCACGTGCCTCGACCAGCAATGGAAAACCGCCCATGGCATACTCCCGCGCATGACTTTCGACTCCCCCCTCAGTGCCTGGCAATACGCCGTTGACCACAAGGGTTTCATCCAGGATGAAGCCCAGGAACACGCGGTCTGGGCCTTGCAGAAATGCCACGAAGCCTTGCACGCCGGTGCCCGTTCGGTCAGTGGCGTGTACCTGTGGGGGCCGGTCGGGCGCGGCAAGACCTGGCTGATGGATCAGTTCTATCAGAGCTTGCGGGTGCCGGCGCGGCGTCAGCATTTCCATCATTTCATGGGTTGGGTGCATCAGCGTTCTTTTCAACTGAGCGGCATCGCCGATCCGTTGCGCGCGCTGGCCAAAGAGCTGGCCGCTGAAGTGCGGGTGCTGTGTTTCGATGAACTGTTCGTCAACGACATTGGCGACGCGATCATTCTCGGGCGCTTGTTCCAGGTGATGTTCGACGAAGGCGTGGTGATCGTTTGCACGTCCAATCTGCCGCCCGATGATCTGTACGCCGATGGCTTCAACCGCGATCGCTTTACCCCGGCGATTACGGCGATCAAAGCGCATATGCAGGTGGTCGCGGTGAATGGCGCCGAGGATCATCGCCTGCATCCGGGGGCGATCGAACAGCGCTATTTTGTCAGCGCAACCGATTCGCCGAGTGCGCTGGATGGCGTGTTCAAATCACTGGTTTCCAGTGAAATCTGCAGTGAAGAGCCTGTCGCCGTGGGTCATCGCATGCTGAACGTGGTGCGGGCCAGCGAATCCGTGCTGTGGTGCCGTTACCGTGATCTGTGCGAACAACCTTTCGCCGCCATGGACTTCATCGCGCTGTGTGATCGCTACCGGGCTATTCTGTTGAGCGAAGTGCCGAATCTGAGCGCGCAGAAACGTGAGGGGCGCATCGCGCGCGGCACCGAAGATGGCGCGCAACGTGTGGTGGCCGGCGACCGCGAGCTGCCACAGTTGTCGGTGCATGACGACGGCGTACGGCGTTTTATCGCGCTGGTCGACGAATGCTACGACCGCAAAGTGCCGCTGTACGTCGAGGCCAGCGTGCCGATGGACGCGCTGTACACCGAGGGCTATCTGGAATTCCCGTTCCGCCGCACGCTCAGCCGTTTGCAGGAGATGCAGTTGCAGCGTTTCGCCGAAGCTTGAAAGGAAGGCGCCGACATGAGCCAACCGCTGTCCCATCATTTGCTGACCATGGCCTACCAGAACGCCTGGGCCAATCATCGCCTGGCCAAGGCCTGGAGCCAGCTCGACGCGGCGGACCTGGCCGCGCCAAGAGTGAGCTTCTTCCCCGGCATCCGCCTGACCCTCAACCACATCCTCACTTGCGACTGGTTCTACGTCGACGCGCTGGAGCGCGAATTGCGTGGTGACGAGCCGCACCCGGATTGCTACGTGTTCTTCAACGAAGACGAGCCGCTTACCGACGCCACCGCGCTGCGTGAAGAACAGGCTCGAGTCGACCGTCGGCTGATCGCTTATTGCGAACAACTGCGCGATGCCGATCTGCCGCGAATCGTCACCATCGCACGCGAAACACCGCAACACGACAGCCGCTTGCGCATGCTTTCGCACCTGTTCGAACACCAGATCCACCATCGCGGCCAGGTGCATGCGATGCTCAGCGGCACGACGGTCAAGCCACCGCAGCTGGATGAGTTTTTCTGTGTCGGCGAGCGTGCACTGCGTGCCGAAGATTTTGCCGAACTGGGCTGGACCGAAGAGTTGATCTGGGGCCACTGACCGCAAGAGATCGCAGCCTCGTTGCACTCGTCAGCTCCTACAAATAACCCTGTGCAGGTTCTGGATAAAGGCTTTGCAAGCCTGAAAAGCCCCTCACCCTAACCCTCTCCCAGAGGGAGAGGGGACTGACCGAGTCGAATTTACGAAATACGCCGACCTGAACCATTGGGGTTGAATTCAGGATTTGAATTGCACGCGAATCAGCTCCCTCTCCCTCGGGAGAGGGCTGGGGTGAGGGGCGAATTCACCGCTGATCACGAGCCGGACACATATCCGCCCTACCATAAAAAAAGGCGCCCCAGGCAGGGCGCCTCAACTGTCATCTCCCGGGCCAGAGCGGAGCCACGGAAGGTCCATCGGTTGCTCGGTAAAACTCAGTCGCGATAAGCCTCGGTCACCTGCGCCGTCTGGTCAGCGGGCACGCGAATTTCTTTCGCATTGGCGTCGCTCTTCTGCTCGCTCTGGGCGTGCTGGACCGGGAAATTGTCGTAGTAATAACGCATGCGCTCAGCGCCGCCTTCGGCGAAGACGCTGGCAGAACCCAGGGCAAACAGCCCGGCAAGCATTGCGGTAGTGATTTTCATGGTGCCTCCTACTGAACAAGTGGAGCCGTTCGTCCATGAAGCAGATCTCGGAAGAGAGTCTGGGAGGCCTGAATTAACGCGGGGTTAACGCTCGTTCAGTGAAGGTTTTGCAGCGTGTTGCGGGGTGATAGATGACAGACGTGGGGCGCGTCAGCAGGGCGAGCCGTGTCCGATGCTTTGGTCAAATATTCAGGAAGAGCATTCTGACCTCGTTCAATTCTTGGGGAGCGCGCGCCTTGCATCGGATTGAGGAGCGCACTTCAACAAGCGATGCACTAGAAGCGAGCATCGCTTGTTGCGCTTTCGGGACGATCCCCAACATCAGTTCTTATTGACTGCGTCTGCCGATTTCAAACGTCGGGCCTTGAGTGCCAAGCCTCTTGAGACGGGAGTGGCTAAATAGGATACCTGACCCTTCAAGCGGTCCTGGACGGCACTGCTGTCGCCGCCGGATTTCGGGTCGCCCCATGTGACCACGCGTCCATCGGCCGTTAATGCGATGAAACTGGCGGAACCGCTATACAGAGCTAGAACCTGGTCGAGTTGGTCGGCTACCGGAGAGATGTCACCGCCCCCATCGACGTCGCCCCAAGCGACTACCGTGCCGTTCGTGCACAAAGCTGCGAACGCCGAATCGGTACCGCACACCTGTACAATGTTATCCATTAGCGCAATCTCGGACGGGATTATTCCCCCGCTCGACTCGCGGCCCCAGGCCACCACCCGGCCGTTGGCTCGACGGGCGGCGAATGCATTGTTCGTCGAACTCACTTCAACAATATCTCTCAAGTCTGCAATGACTGGATCAATGGTCCCCCCGAAACTTTCAATGCCCCAAGCGACGAGCTGACCAGTTTTACGTTTTGCAGTGAACGCCTTCAAATTGGAGGCGCTCAGTTCAATGACGTCAGTCAAGTTGGCTATCGCCGGAGGCAGTGGATCAGAATCTTCAATACCCCAACTGACGAGTTGACCGGTTTTCCGGAGACCTACGTAAACCCCGTTATTAGCAAGCAGTGAGGTGATGTCAGTCAGATTGCCGATTTCGGGAGGCGTCCCAATGCCTGGAAGAGCTCTCCCCCAAGCCACCACCTTTCCATTGGCCCGCTGCGCAGCGAAGCTCCAAACGTTATGCAACAGCCTGACCACATCAGTCAGCTCAGTAATCGGCGCAGGAAGCGTTCCTCCAAAATCATCGTAACCCCAGGCGGTGATTGTTCCGGTGCCCTTTAACCCGGCAAATGCAGCACCGTTGCCGATGATCTCCGTGAAGCCAAACGGATTGGTGTCACCCATGTCTTGAGCCGCACCTCCGCCCCATGCCAATACTTCCCCATCGGCACGACGGATAGCAAAATCTTCGCGTGTGGCGCTGACTTCAACGATGTCCGTCAGGGGAGCAATATGCGGAGGAATATTGGCACCCAATCCTGCAACACCCCAGCCCACCAGATCGCCTTCATCTCGCTGAGCCAGGATGGCGCCACCATTGGCCGTGATATTGACCGGATTGAGGATCAATTGAGCATCAGCAGTGCGTACATGCAACGGTTCGGTGGGTGAGTCGTCGTACCAGATGCTAGCGGTTTTCCAATGACTATCTGAGGAGTATTTCCATTCGGCTTCTACAGGTTCATTCGTATCGGAAAAGGCGCTCAAGATCCGTGTGGTGCCAAATTCTTCGTACTTGTTGCAATTGAAGCGAGCCCCCAAAACTTTCAGCTTGTCTTTCACGATCACTTTACGCACATCATAAACCGTCGGATCCGACGGCCCGTCAGTGCCACCTGCCTTGCGGTCAACTGTGTAACTGAGCGCAATTTCCACCCCGTCCTCCGCTTCGATCCGTGCATGGGGAATCTTGATCGAAGTCAGTTCTTTGCCCGCTTCGGTCGATGAGACTTTGTGCGCGTGGGTAGTGGTGGTTTTGCCTTCCACAGTGACGACAACCTCATCATCTTCTTTCAACTGCGCAGTGGCGGCGATGACCACCGTGGCACCGTTCGGGTAGATGTCGTCGGGGTTCAGTTGATCCTTCTGTGCGCCGGTGGCTTCGTGGAACGTGGCGACAGGTAGTTTGAAATCCGCCACCCCGATCCGCAATTTCAACTCCCGCGAATACCCCAACGTTTCCCCCGCCCGCTGAACGCTGTAATCCGCCGTCACAGTGCCGTCACGGTTGGCCGTGACGTACTGTTTCGGCACTGTCACCCGCACGGGCTTGCCGGCGGTGGCGGGGATCAGGTCGATATGGTCGCTGAAGCTGCCGCCGCTGGCCGAACCCTTCCAGTAGAAGTTGAACCGGTCTTTGTCCAGGGTCTCGGTGTGGGTCAGGACCATAGTTGCGCCGGTCGGCGGCACTTCGTCCGGATTCAGCACGTCGTTCTCGTCTGCTTCTTCGACTTCCGGGCGATCAAAGGTCGGCATCGGCACGCCCACCTGCATGATGAACGGCAGTGATTCGCGCACGCTGAGCAGGGCGGTTTCGCTGTTGGTGATCACGTAGTAGACCTTGACGCTCAGCCCCTTGAAACGCTGGATATTGGCGTTGTCTACGCTGCGCTCTACCGGGTCATTTTCCGGAACGCTGCCAACTGGGCGCGGGTCCTCGTAGTAAACGGTGTCGCCGCCGGGCGCCTTCGCCTCCCAGATCAGGTTCAGATCATCATTGCGGTTGCGGCCGGCGTACCAGGGAATCGTCACGGTTGCCCACTGCGTGTCGACGGGCAGCGTTCCGCCAGGCGCCTCATTAACGGTAGGCGCGCGCAGTTGGCTGATGTCGCCCACAACGTTGACGCTAGCGTTTCTCGAAGGGCGGTCGGCTTCACTGTCACGGCGCCGGACAAAGCCCACCGATGCACTGCCCTTGGCGATGGCGCGCACGGCCGCGTTCGGGATGCTGAACTCGAGATGAAAGTCCACGAACTGCACCGGCATCGATAAGGGGCCGACGATAATTTGCGGGCCTTGGGCAGGGGTGCCGATCCAGGTCAGTAGCACTCCATCGCCCACGTTGAAGTCGGCATCTGGTGTGGATACGTGCACTTTGACGTCGTCGTCACCCAGTTCGTCGAGATCCACACGAGTGGTCGGCTGGCCTTTGACCAGCACCAGCGGTGGCTTCAGTCGGTCACCGTTCATATCCACCAGCACCGACTGTACCGCCGACCAGGGCGCGCGCTCATCCGGATAGTTGCCGCAACGGTCGACCACCTGATAAGCCACGGCCACGGCAGGTCCATCGCCGGCGGCCTGGATCAGGTCGTAATCGAAGGTGATGTCGATCGGTTTTTTCAACGGATCCAGCGCTTGCTCCTCGGTAACGAGGTGAACCTTTTTCTGGCTGCCCCAACGGGCGTGGATGCGATCGAATTTGGTCAGGTTGCGATAGCGGACGATGCTCATCGTCACCACGTCTTTGTCTGTAAAACGATCGTCGATTTCGTAGCGATCGAGGGAAAAATTGAGGTCGGAGTGGCCGTCCTCTTCAGCATTGTCGTCGTATTCACCGGGACGGGTGAGTTTGACCAATAGCTTCAGCCGGGGTGTGGACTCTTCGCCGGGATGGTTCTTGCCGGAAATCCTGTAGAACACGTCGATGACGTCCCCATCGACCACAAACCCCTTGGGCAGGGTGAACGTCACATCACGATTGAGCTCGGACTCGTGTTCGAGCGTCTTGCTCCACACCTCATCGTCCTTGTTGTTCCAGAAAAAATCGACCCGCTGCTGGAGTTTCATTTCAATCCAGGCGGGGATGACCACTTGCAAACCATTTTCTACAGCACGAATGGGGATACCACCGTCATAGCCATCCTTAGGGTCAAGGGTGGTCAGGGCAGGAAAGTAAATCGGCTTCAGGGCATCAGGTGATGGATCGGACATGGCGCGCGCTCCGTTCGGTTAGTCAACGGAATGATTGAAAGCGCATTGGCGCGATTGCACACCTGTCAAACCTGACAGGTGCAAGCTGAAATCCGACGTACGGTACAGCGTTCAGGCGATGTCATCGCTCTCGAGTTCCATGGTTCCGGGCCCTTGAGCAAAAAAAGCCCTGCATCTTTCGACACAGAGCTTTTCAAGGGATCAGGCCGGGAGATCTTCAATGACTCTCATACCTGCATATCCCGACGCGATGTTACCGCTCCACCGCGTCCGCGATAGTCGTTTCGGGTTTCTTCGGCTTCATCAAACTGAAGTCAATCAACGCGCGTTTCGCCGTCTGGTACGGATCGCCAATCAACAGCTTGCGCGGCACGAAGCTGTCGCTGACCAGGCTCTTGCTGCGATCCAGTTCATCTGAGCTTAACCCGGCCAGATCGGCCCAGGTGTGGATGAACTGCGAGCTGCTGTACGGGCGGCTGAGGTCGCCGGCGAAGTTCCAGTCGTGGTTTTCCTTCCACTTCGGCGACGCCCAGGCCATGAACGGGATGGTGTACATCGGCGCGGTCGGTTTGTTTTCGTTGCGGCCCAAGGTGCTGTGGCCAGCCGAGTCGAAGACGTCTTCGCCGTGGTCGGAGAGGTACAGCAAGAAGCCGTTCGGATCGGATTTGGCGTAATCCTTGATCAGGCTCGACACCACGAAGTCGTTGTACAGCACGGCGTTGTCGTAGCTGTTGTAGGTCGGCAGTTGATCGTCACGCACGCCGGCGGGTACGCCCTGGCGATCGTGAAACTTGTCGAAAGTTGGCGGATAGCGGTACTGGTAGCTCATGTGCGTGCCGAGCAGGTGCACGACGATCAGCTTGCGGGGCGCCGCATCGGCCAGCGCCTTGTTGAACGGCTCGATGACGTCGCCATCGTACTGCGCGGCGTTCTGGTTGCGGTTGTTGTTCAGGTACACCTGTTCGTCGGCCTGTTCGGAGAAGGTCGTGAGCATGGTGTTGCGCTTGGTCATGGTCTGCTGGTTGGTGATCCAGAAGGTCTTGTAGCCCGCCTGTTTCATCACGCTGACCAGCGATGGCGTCGACAGGTACAGATCCGGATTCTGCTCATCGGCGAAGGTCAGCACCTGCTGCAACGCTTCGATGGTGTAGGGGCGCGGGGTGATCACGTTGTCGAAGATCGCCAGTTGATCCTTGAGCTTGTCCAGTTCCGGCGTGGTGCTGCGCGGATAACCGTAGAGACTCATGCGCTGACGGTTGGTCGATTCACCGATGACCAGCACCAGGGTCGCCGGCTGCCCGGCCGATGCGTCCTTGAGGTTTTTCAGCGGCGGGATCTGGCTCGCGCTGTCGAGCATGCCCTGCATGTCGGCGAGGGTTTCCTGATAGCGGTGATACGCCACGGCCATCTGCCATGGCACCGCTGGCTCGATGCGGGTTTCGAATTTCTCGAAGCCTTGGGCGAAGGTGCCCATGCGCAGGGTTTGCTTGACCAGCGGGTAGCCGACCACGGCGATCACGATTGCCGTCGCCGCTACCAGGGCGCGACCACGTGGCATGTACACCGGACGCAGGCGCGTCCACAAAAAGTAAGCGAAGGCGGTATGGGCGAGGAACGCCGGGATCATCCACCAGGCGAAATACTGCGTCATGTACTCGCCGGCTTCCGACACGTTCGACTCGAACATGATGAAGATGACGCTCTGCGAGAATTCCTGCTGATAGATGAAGAAGTAACCGAGGCTGGCCATCGAGCAGGCCCACAGCACCACGCCGATGATCGCCGCGAGCAGGCGAGTCTGTCTGGGGAACAGCAACATCGGCGCCAGCCACAGCGCGCTCATCACGAAGGCCTGACGGAATCCGGTGAAGCCGGATGTGCCGGTCAGCTGGATCAGCAGTTGGGTGATACCCGAGAAGTACCAGAAGAAAACGAACAGCCAGATGAATCCGGCCCAGTCGAAACCGGTCGCAGTCGTTTTGCTGCGTTTGAACAATGCCATTCAGCGCTCCAGCTCAATCATCAAACCCACGCCGGAAAGCTTCCATGACACCGACGAACAGAGGCCGTACACGCAGGTACGGCCAGAATGGGGCGGAGTATCCCCAAGGCAATGTGAAAGATTTGTTAAGCGCCGCTTTTATCTGGCATCAAGCGGTCAGAGGTGCAGTGTGTCGGGAACGACGGGCGCCGTTCCCGAAGCAGGCGGGGGTCAGGCGTGGCGCGCGCGCTGCACAACCGGGCGTGGTTGCGGCTGCGAGCCCTGGGTCAGTGCGCGCAATTGCGCCAATTCGTGCTTCAACAGGTCGCGCTCGTCTTTCAACTCGCGCAATTCGTCGCGACGGATCGTAACGTAGAGGGTTTGTGGCGGCATTGCTGTGTGTACTGTGCCCATTGCTCACCTCGCAAATGGCGTGCATCAACTGTAAGTCACTCCTCGTTCCGAGGCGCTTGACTTACTATCGGCGCCAATTTTGATTTCTTTTGCCCAAGAAGGGAACTTTTTTATTTTTCATGGTCGGTGTGTCTTCGGCAGGATTCGGGGCGTTATCACTCTGGATCGGGCACAATGCCCGGAAACTTCATCGCAACGCTCTGGACTAACCTCCATCAGTCGCGTTGGGCTATAACCAATGACACACATTTATTTGTAGTAAGGAGCATCAGCACATGCAACTCGGGATTATTGGACTGGGCCGCATGGGCGGCAATATTGCGCGACGTCTGATGCTCAACGGGCACACCACCGTTGTTTACGACCGCAATACCGATTTCATCGATAACCTGGTCGCCGAGGGCTCCACCGGCGTCGCCGACTTGCCGGCCCTGGTTGCCGGCCTCGACAAGCCACGCGCTGTCTGGGTCATGTTGCCGGCCGGCGCGCCGACCGAAGACACCATCAACACCCTGAGCGAACTGCTCGAACCCGGCGATACCATCATCGACGGCGGCAACACCAACTATAAGGATGACATTCGTCGGGCCAAGACTCTCAACGAGAAAGGCCTGCACTACATCGACGTCGGTACCTCCGGCGGCGTCTGGGGCCTGGAACGCGGTTATTGCATGATGATCGGCGGCGACGCCGAAACCGTGCAGCGCCTCGACCCGCTGTTTGCCGCACTGGCGCCGGGCATGGGCAACATCCCGCGCACCAAGGATCGCAAGTCCGATGACCACCGCGCCGAGCACGGCTACATCCATGCCGGTCCTGCCGGTGCCGGGCACTTCGTGAAGATGATTCACAACGGCATCGAGTACGGCATGATGGCCGCGTTCGCCGAAGGCTTCGACATTCTCAAGACCAAATCCAGCGAACGTTTGCCGGAAGATCAGCGTTTCGACCTGAACGTGGCCGACATCGCGGAAGTCTGGCGTCGTGGCAGCGTGGTGTCTTCGTGGCTGCTCGACCTGACCGCCGATGCGCTGGCCAGCGATCCGAAGCTCGACGGCTTCTCCGGCTCGGTAGCCGACAGCGGCGAAGGCCAATGGACCATCGAGGCGGCCATGGAGCAAGCGGTGCCGGTACCGGTGCTCTCCAACTCGCTGTTCTCCCGTTACCGCTCGCGCGGGCAGGGCACCTTCGGTGACAAGATCCTGTCGGCACAACGCTTCGGCTTCGGCGGCCACGTGGAGACAGCGAAAAAATGACCCGTACGATCCGCAGAAAATCCAAGGCAGAACCCGCACCACCGACCACGCTGTTTTTGTTCGGTGCCCACGGCGACCTGGTCAAGCGCTTGCTGATGCCGGCGCTGTACAACCTAAGTCGCGACGGCCTGCTCGACGACAATCTGCGGATCGTCGGCGTTGACCACAACGCCATTACTGATGAAGCCTTCGCGCAGAAGCTCGAAGACTTCATCCGTACCGAAGTCGCGGCGAAGGTCGGCAACGGCGATCAGATGCTTGATCCGGCCTTGTGGGCCAAGCTCGCCAAAGGTATCAGCTACGTCCAGGGCGACTTCCTGGACGACAGCACTTATTCAGCCCTGGCGGCGAAAATCGCCGACAGCGGCACCGGCAATGCGGTGTTCTACCTGGCCACCGCGCCGCGTTTCTTCAGTGAAGTGGTGCGCCGTCTCGGCAGCGCCGGTTTGCTTGAAGAAACTCCCGAAGCGTTCAGGAGGGTGGTGATCGAGAAGCCGTTCGGCTCCGATCTGCAGACCGCCGAAGCCTTGAACGCGTGCCTGCTCAAGGTCATGAGCGAGAAGCAGATCTACCGGATCGACCATTACCTGGGTAAGGAAACCGTGCAGAACATTCTCGTCAGCCGGTTCTCCAACAGCCTGTTCGAAGCGTTCTGGAACAACCATTACATCGACCACGTGCAGATCACGGCGGCGGAAACCGTCGGCGTCGAAACCCGTGGCAGTTTTTACGAACACACCGGCGCGTTGCGCGACATGGTGCCCAATCATCTGTTCCAGCTGCTCGCCATGGTGGCCATGGAACCGCCAGCTGCGTTTGGCGCCGATGCGGTGCGGGGTGAGAAGGCCAAGGTAGTGGGGGCGATTCGTCCCTGGACCACCGACGAAGCGCGAGCCAACTCGGTACGTGGCCAATACACGGCGGGCGAGCGCGACGGCAAGCCGTTGAACGGTTATCGCCAGGAAGCCAACGTCTCGCCCGACAGCAGCACCGAAACCTACGTGGCGCTGAAAGTGATGATCGACAACTGGCGTTGGGTCGGCGTGCCGTTCTACCTGCGCACCGGCAAGCGCATGAGCGTGCGCGATACCGAGATCGTCATCTGCTTCAAACCGGCGCCGTATGCGCAGTTCCGCGACACAGAGGTCGACGAGCTGCAGCCGACTTACCTGCGCATCCAGATTCAGCCGAATGAAGGCATGTGGTTCGACCTGCTGGCCAAACGGCCGGGGCCGGCGTTGAACATGGCCAATATCGAGCTGGGGTTCGCGTACAAGGATTTCTTCGAGATGCAGCCTTCGACCGGTTATGAAACCTTGATCTACGACTGCCTGACCGGCGATCAGACGCTGTTCCAGCGTGCCGACAACATCGAGAACGGTTGGAGAGCCGTGCAGCCATTCCTTGATGCCTGGCAGCAGGACGCCAGCGTCGAGTTGTATGCGGCCGGCGACGATGGCCCGCAAGCAGCGGAAGATCTCCTGACTCGCGATGGCCGCGTCTGGCATGGTCTGGGATGAGTGACTTGACGAAACAACCCATCAGTTTTCTGCTCAGCGATATGGACGGCACCTTGTTGCTGCCGGATCACACGCTGAGCCAACGCACCATTGCCGCCGTGCGCTCATTGCGCGAGGCCGGCGTGCTGTTCAGCCTCGCCAGCGGGCGTCCGCCGAAAGCCATGCTGCAGCAGATCGAGGCGCTGGGCGTTGATCTGCCGACAGCGGCATTCAATGGCGGCACCATCGTCAAACCGGACGGCACGCTGTTGGCCGCGCATTATTTGCCGGTAACCACGGCGCTGATCGCACTGGCACTGTTTGCCGATCAGCCGGACGTGGAAATCTGGGTGTTCAGCGGCGGCGACTGGCTGCTCAAGGACCCGCACGGGCCGATGGTCCCGCGCGAACAGAGTGGCCTCGGCTATCCGCCGGTGCTGGTGGAGAGTTTTGAACCGTATCTGGAGCGGATCGACAAGATCGTCGCCACCAGCAATAACACTCAGTTGTTGATCGAACTGGAGGCGCAGCTGTTGCCGAAGGTCAACGGCATGGCCCAGGTGTCGCGCTCGCAACCGGTGTATCTCGACGTCACCGCGCTGGAGGCCAACAAGGGCACCGCGCTGACGGCGATTGCCGAATACCTCGGCGTGCCGCTGGAGCAAACGGCGGTCATCGGCGACGGCGGCAACGACCCGGCGATGTTCAAATGCGCCGGGTTGTCGATTGCCATGGGGCAGGCCGAAGAAGCGGTCAAGCGCCAGGCCGACGTCGTCACCGCATCCAACACCGAAGACGGCGTGGCGCAGGCGATCGAAAAGTACATTCTCCCGCACTGATTCACACAGAAAAAACTGTAGGAGTGAGCCTGCTCGCGATGGCGGCGTATCAGCAAACGAAATGGTGGCTGACACACCGCTATCGCGAGCAGGCTCACTCCTACATGGGGTTTGCAGTGTCAGTTACAGCCAGTAACTCACTGCATACCAGCCCAGCAAGCCCATCACCACGGTGTAGGGCAGGGCCATCCACACCATGCGCCCGTAAGACAAACGCACCAGCGGGGCGATCGCCGAGGTCAGCAGGAACAAAAACGCGGCCTGACCGTTCGGCGTCGCCACACTCGGCAGATTGGTCCCGGTGTTGATCGCAATCGCCAATGTCTCGAAATGCTCGCGACTCATGTGTCCGGCAAGAAATGCCTGTTTCACTTCGGTGATGTAAATGGTCGCGACGAATACGTTGTCGCTGATCGCCGAGAGCAGACCGTTGGCGATGAACAACATCCCCGGCTGTTGATCCACCGGTAACGCCAGCACCCACTGGATCAGCGGGGCGAACAGTTGCTGATCATGAATCACCGCTACCACGGCAAAAAACACCACCAGCAGTGCGGTAAACGGCATCGCATCCTTGAACGCGCTGCCCAAGCGATGTTCGTCAGTGATCCCGCTGAACGCAGTAATCAAGACAATCACCATCAAACCGATGAGCCCGACTTCGGCGAGATGGAACGCCAGGCATCCAATCAGAATCAGCGCCGCCGCCCCCTGCACCAATAGCGCTGCGGTCTGCCGGGGCGTACGTTCGGCATCGTCCTGGGCAGCATAGTTGGCCAGCACGGCGCGCACGTTATCCGGCAGCAGCGTGCCATATCCGAACCAGCGCAGTTTTTCCAGCAACACACAGGTCACAAGACCGGCCGCCAGCACCGGCAGCGATACCGGGGCGATCTTCTGGAAGAACTCGCCAAAATGCCAGCCCATCTCATGGCCGATCAGCAGGTTCTGCGGCTCGCCAACCAACGTGCAGACGCCACCGAGCGCTGTGCCGACTGCGCCGTGCATCAACAGACTGCGCAGGAAAGCGCGAAATTGATTGAGGTCTTCGTGGTGCAGCGTCGGCAGGTGGCGGTCGTCACTGAACTCGCTGTCCTGACGCGGATCATTGCCCGAGGCGACCCGGTGATAGACCGAATAAAAACCCACCGCCGCACTGATGATCACCGCCGTCACGGTCAACGCATCAAGAAACGCGGAGAGGAATGCCGATAAAAAGCAGAACATCAACGCCAGGATGGCTTTCGAGCGCACGCCCAGCAGCAGTCGCGAAAACAGAAACAGCAGCAGATCCTTCATGAAGTAAATACCGGCCACCATGAACATCAGCAGCAGGATCACCGGAAAGTTGTGCAGCAACTCGTCATACAGCGCTTGCGGCGTGGTCATCTTCAGCAACAGCGCTTCAATCAACAACAGACCGCCCGGCATCAACGGATAGCACTTGAGCGCCATGGCCAGGGTAAAGATGAACTCGATCACCAACAGCCAGCCCGCCGCGACCGGGCCGACGGTGTACAGCACCACGGCATTGAGAATGAGGAAACCGACAATGGTCGCCTTGTACCAGCGTGGCGACTGCCCGAGGAAGTTGTGCGCGAACGCCTGGGCCATTGAACCGGACATCGGCTGCTCCTTTTATTAAGAAGCGCGAAAGTTGCCGGATGTTTCAGGGAAGATCAAGGTCTCGGGATGCGATTGCTTGAGAACGATCGTGCGTTGCCAATCCGTAGCGATCACCCTGAAACAGATCCACGGCGCCGTGGCGTCGTGGATCTCTGATTACCTCAGCGCTGATGCAGTGAACGACGCTTAGAGCTTCGACGAAACGACTCTGATCGCCCAAGGTGCAGACAGTCGCCCCGTCGCGGATTTACAGCGCAAAGTATGCACATGATTAACGGCCAGATCCGTGATGGTCGCGCTGTAGACACCGTGTTCATCGACTGCGAAGGGGACAAGATTGTTGTTGTAGTCAACAATCCACCCCGTCTCGTGAGGGATACCCGTACCGACAACAGTGACAGCTCTATCAGTCGTGATGCCTTGATTCTCGATCTCCTGAAACTGCTCCTGACCGATGACGAACTTGATTGCCAGCACACTCGGTTTGGTTACCACAACCCGCCATGCCGGCGATTCGAGCCCGGTGAGGTCCCTTGCGACAAAGACTTGCGTGCCTGGTTTAAGGTCTTCGAGTCTGGCGCTCCAGTGCCCGTTTGGGTCGATGTTCAGAAGCTTGATCACCGTGCCGTTGTTCAACAGGTCCACGGTTCGACCAGGTGTGCCCCGGCCAATGAAGTTCAGTTCATTATGAAATGTTCTCTGACCGTCGTTGATGGGCTCTCCGTCAGGTCCGTATACCGTTTCAATTACCGGCGCGGTCACTCCCTCGACGATGACCGTCCATGGCGGCGAAATGTCCCCGCCAACATTGGTCGCTGTGTACGAATGCGGCCCGGGCAGCTGAGCGGGCAGTTTGGCGATGAAGAGGCCTCGCAGATCAGCATAAGCCGAGGTAACGGGTTGCCCCCAATCCCATATCTCAACATATTCTCTCGGAGAGGCCGAGCCGCTGATTGTCAGATTGCTGTCGTAGCTGATGCCGCCGTCCTGTATGAAATCACCTCTACCGTTGGTGACCTCGCGTATCTGGAGACCACTGCCTGTCGCAGGATTGGCCGGGGCATCGGCAGGCGTTAGCGGAGCCGATAATTTCTCTTGATCAGTCATCTCGAAATTCCTTTTTTCGGTCGTACACGCAGCCATTTGCGTGCCCGGTCATCTGATCCCTGATCGAGGTGCCCGTCTACTGTCAGAAATTACAGGTAGGGCTGTCTAGCCGACGGACGGCAACGTCCCGGTGCAGGTGTTGATTCAGTGATTCAGATAACGCGCGACCATCGCCCGGTAGTTGCCATCCAGCGAAGACCCGCCGACGACAATGGCGCCGTCAGTTTGTACGGTCAGCGAATTGGCTGTATCGAGACTTCGGCCCAGCCGCGTGCGCAGCCAGCCATGGCCTTGGCCGAATTCCGGATCGAGGCTGCCATCGCGTCGATACCGGGCGACCATGAAGTCGGCTTCCACCCCACCGATGGTCGCGCCTACCGCAACAAGGCGGCCGTCAGGCATGCGCTGAGCGGCATTCCATTGGCAACCGCTGGCGCCGATGTCCAACACCAGAGGCAGGCCATGGTGGCAGTGCAAGTCCGGTCGACCATTTGCGTGCAGGACAAACGTCAGGCAGCGAATCGGATCGCGGCTGCTGCCGAAACAAAAAAGCCTGTCGTCGGACTCGATGATCTGACTGACCTGAGCGCTTTTGTCATGGGCCTTGAAGGCCATGAAGCCGTCGACGGCAAAGCGCTCGTCCAGGCTTCCATCAGGCCGATAAACTGCCAGCAGGCCTTGCTGCGGAAAGTCGATGGACCCTGCGACGACGATGCGCCCGTCCTGCTTCAACAGCAGCGTGCTCAGCCAGGTATTGAGCAACAGGTGGCGGACCATCACAAATCCGCGCCCGTTGAAGGATTCGTCCAGACAGCCATCGGGTTGCAGACGAATCAGCATTCCGGCGTGATCGGCGAGGCTGAAATGATGGTTGGCGATCAGCAGAATGCGGCCGTCTTCCTGCACCGCAAAATCGCAGGCTTCGACACCCGGCACGCCCGGCGGCAGCCAAGTGTCGCGAGTGCCCATGGACAGCTCGCCGGGCAGCCGCACGACCTGGAAGCCGTCATCGCCGAAGGATCGGTCTGGCTGACCGTTGGCATGAAACAGGGCGAGGGCGGGCAGGGTGCGATGGTTGTTTTCATAATGCAGGCCGGCCAGCAGGATCCTCCCGTCAGGTAACACCTGAACCTTGCCGGCCCTGGCTTCGAAACCCTCGATGAAGCTGCCGATTACGCTGCCCTGACTTCCAAAGGACAGATCCGCCGAACCATCGGCCAGCAGCCGCGCCAGGCCAAGACGACTTCCTTTCGGCGTGCCGACCTTGGCGGCAACCAGAATCCGGCCCCGTGCATCCAGCGCGACATGCTGGGTCTGGCTGGACAGACTACCGGCGAAATACACCTGGGCAACACCGCCGATGGCGAATGTCGCGTCAAGCGAACCGGGGTTGTTCCATGCAGTGGGCAGCGCATAAGTGTTGAGGGTGGACATGCACGCGTCTCCTTGCGAGTGAACCCATACCCAATGAGTGGGCGGCTGACTGCACGAGCGAAACATTCAATCCCTGAACCGCGAGAAGTACAACTGGAAGAACTAACAGAACGACGGTCGCACTGTGCCAGAACAGTGTCTTGTTGAACCAGTCGCAAGCGAGCCAAGCATTCAGGCAGGACCTGACCCGGGAAGTTACGGTTTTGCCATATGAAAAGGGCGGATGACTCTATGTCATCCGCCCTTGTTCGATTATCAGTGTGGCATCGACCACGATTGCAGTTTGTGGCCATCTTCGCTCAGCTCGGCGCGGGCCTGCTGCAGCAGTTGTTCGAGTTGCGCCGGGTCAGAATAGGCGCTGCTCGGGATCTGTTTGCGACCAATGTGGGAATTGGTGCGGTCAACCACGGTCAGGCTCAGTTCGCCATTGCCGTCTTGTGGTGCCCAGGCCACGCACTGGAAAGGCTTGAAGGCGTGGTTGGCAATCAAAAGAGCTTCGTTGATACGCAGCGGGGCAGTCATGGGGTCTTCTCTCTATTGGCGCCCAATCAAGTGAGGGGCCGTCGGTTGGGCTTACCGTGCGGCCGGTTACTTGTACTGATGCACGCAACCGGGGGGCGGGTCACAACTGAAACAAAGAAATTTCAGGTTCTTTACAGGAGTCGAGTTCAGGTCAGTGATGTTTTTCATGACCGAACACCGCGCTGGATTCATCCCCACCCCAGCTCTCTCCCCGAGGAGAGGGAGCCGATCTGTGGGCTCTTCAGACTCGAGTTCGACTCGGTATTGCATGTCTGCGTACCTTGCACAAACACCTCGGTCAGTCCCCTCTACCTTTGGGAGAGGGTTAGGGTGAGGGCTGCTGTTTGACACACCACGAATAGTCGATAGCTAACTAACAACCAACTTTCTTATAACGCTTTTAATAAGCCTCCTATAAGCAATCGATACAAGCCTCCGTCAAAATCTTGCTAGTGTTACAACCGGGACAGCCAAATGACTGTTTTTACAATCATTTATTATATTTGGCGCCAAGGAACAGTCATGAGCGAAGCGCCTGCGTCGAGACGTTTACTGGTGGTCGATCCCTGCGACGACTGTTACCGGCTTTTGCCCGGTTTGCGCGCGGTGGGCTGGGATGTCGACAGTTGTACCCTGGAAAATGCCGCCGATCGTGCCTGTGACGTCGGCCTGCTACGCCTGCAGCCATTTCATCTGGAACGTCCTGAAGCCGTTAAAGAACTGATCAGCCGCAGCGGGACCGAATGGATCGCCGTGCTCAACCAGGAAGTGTTGCGCTTACAAAACGTTGGCGATTTCGTCTGTGAATGGTTTTTCGATTTCCACACCTTGCCTTTCGATGTCTCCCGCGTACAGGTCACTCTGGGCCGCGCCTTCGGCATGGCGCGTCTGCGTGGTCAGGGCACGATTCATGTCGACCAGCCGGAACACGAACTGCTCGGCGACAGCAAACCGATCCGCGAACTGCGCAAGCTGCTGAGCAAACTTGCGCCGACCGAATCGCCGGTGTTGATTCGTGGCGAAAGCGGCACCGGCAAGGAACTGGTGGCGCGCACCCTGCATCGCCAGTCCCAGCGTCACAGCAAACCGTTTGTAGCGATCAACTGCGGGGCCATTCCCGAACATTTGATCCAGTCCGAGTTGTTCGGTCATGAGAAAGGCGCTTTTACCGGCGCGCATCAGCGCAAGGTGGGGCGCATTGAAGCAGCCAATGGCGGTACGTTGTTTCTCGATGAAATCGGCGATTTGCCGCTGGAGCTGCAGGCCAATCTGCTGCGTTTTCTGCAGGAAAAACACATCGAGCGGGTCGGCGGCAGTCAGCCCATCCCGGTGGATGTGCGAGTGCTGGCGGCGACCCACGTTGACCTGGAAGCGGCGATCGAGAAGAAGCGCTTTCGCGAAGACCTGTATTACCGGCTGAACGTGCTGCAAGTGGTGACCGCACCGCTGCGTGAGCGCCATGGCGACCTGTCGATGCTGGCCAACCACTTTTCGCATTTCTACAGCCATGAAACCGGGCGCCGGCCTCGCAGCTTCAGCGAAGATGCCTTGATTGCCATGGGCAAACATGACTGGCCGGGGAACGTACGGGAACTGGCTAACCGGGTCCGGCGCGGTCTGGTGCTGGCGGAGGGTCGGCAGATCGAGGCGCGGGATCTGGGTTTGATCAGTCAGCACTCGGTCGCTACGCCGATGGGCACGCTGGAGGATTACAAGACCCGGGCGGAACGGCAGGCGTTGTGTGATGTGTTGAATCGGCACAGTGATAATTTAAGTGTGGCCGCGAAAGTCCTCGGAGTTTCACGGCCTACTTTTTATCGGTTGTTGCATAAGCATCAGATTCGTTAACTGGCTGAAGATCAAAGGATCGCAGCCTTCGGCAGCTCCTACAGGGATTATGCAATCCGTATGCAGGAGCTGCCGAAGGCTGCGATCTTTTGCTTTGCTTTAGAAGTAATACGGGAATTTCAGGCTGAACGAGAAGTCCGGCGCATCGTCAGTCATGCCGATCGACAAGTTCGGCACGATCGTCAGGTTGTCGGTGGCCGCAATGGTCATGCCGACGTTGAAGTAACCGGCGTTGGCGTCACTCGACACCACCGATTCCCAATCGCCGCCGTCCTGTTTCAGCTTGCTCTTGCGTTGCACCAGGTCGGAAACGGAGAACGACATACTCATCTTCTCGTTGAGCGCGAAGGCGATGCCGGCGCCGATCTGGAAGCTGTCGCCGATACGCACTTTGCCTGGGGTTTTCTGGTTGACCGTGGAACTGATGTCGTCGAACGACTCCTCGAGGTTATGGGTGTAGGAAAGGCTGCCGAACAACACCGCCGGGTCAAACGTCTTGACCAGCGAGATGCCCGGGGTGATCGACCAGACGCCGTTGCCGGTGGGCAGGGTGTCGGGGACGAACAGGTTGGAGTTGGCGTCGGTCTGGCGCAGCTTGATGCCGAACGGGTCTTTGCCGGTCGGCGCCTTGACGCGCAGGGTGACGACGGCGTCCGGGGTGTTGACCGACTCGTCGAGGAACTTGTAGGCGATACCGAAGTTGACGTCGCCAATGGTTGGATCCTTGGTCACGGTTTCTTCGGTGGTGACACCGGCCGCGCCCTGGTTGCCGCCGCCGGACTGATACGTCGACTCGCGATACACCACCGGCACGTTCAGGTCGAACTGCCAGCGGTTGTCGAAGTTGTAGCGGCCGGTGAGGTCGAGGGTCCAGGTGTCGGCCTTGATCCGGTCGAGGTTGATGTTGCCGAGGAAGATCGAATCCAGCGCAAGGAAGCCGTTGAGGATCAACTGGCGGGTGTCGTAGCGCGAATAGGTCAGGCCGGTTTCGACGCTGAACTTGCCGCCGCCGAAGAAACCGCTGGCTTCGTCATACAGGTTGGAAACGCTCTGCGCCGGTTGCGAATCATCGGCCAGCGACTGACCGTAAGAAGCGCCGCTGCCCCCGGCGGCGCCTCCCGATGCGGCGGCCGCACCGGTGCCAGTGGCGGCTCCGGTAGCGACGCGATTGCCTTTCATGTCGGACGGCGATTTGGCCAGCCGTTTTGGCGGTGGGGCGGCGGGTTGTTCTTCTACCTGGCGAACCCGTTGTTCAAGTACCGCGAGCGCTTGTTGTTGTACTTCGTATCGTTGTTTCAGTTCCAGAAGTTCCCGTTTCAGGGCTTCTACATCGGCGTCGGGTGCTGCTTGCAGCATCGCCGCCGGGAGAAGGGTACTCAAACACACTGCAGCACGCAGTGATACTGATCGATACATGAATAAGCCGTCCCTTTAAGCCCAATGATCGAGACTCAGCGTAGTTCAATATCCGATATTGCGTAGGGCCCCGAGTTGGGTCAGGTTGCAGTCCAGTGCACCGGCGCTTCTGCCGTTATTGTTCAGTACGACGTTGAGTTGCGTGAGGTTGTTGACCACGTTGGCACTGCCCAGCAATCGGGTGTTTTGCAGCAGCCCGCCCTGGGCCACCTGTTGCAATGCTGTGCCTTGATTGCCGCTGGCCTGAATGGCCATTTGCACGCCACCGCCGTTGGCCGAAACCGCGACACTGCCGGCGCCGTTGCTGCCGCTGATGGTCTGCCCGGCGACGAGCGCCTGGCCTTGTGACGGCACCAGCGCCGGCGCTTGACTGGCTTCGCTGACGTTGATTGCGACGTTGTTGTTGGCGGTGTTGCCATCGCCGGCAGCGCGCACGCTTTGCGTCACGCCCTGGCTGCTGTTGAGGCCGGCGCCACCGATGACAGTGCCGGTGCCCAAGGTGGGAGTACTGCCGTTGCCCGACTCCTTGATGGTCGAGACATAGAATTCCGGTTTGACCGTTGCGGCCTGGATCTGCATCGAAGTCGCGGCCCCGATCAGGTCGCCGCTGGCGTTGCGCCAGGTGCTGCTCATGACAATGCCGAAGCTGATGATCCGCCCCGGCATGACGTAACGACCGCGCAGCTCGGCGAGCTCCTGGTCTTTGATTTCGATGGGTTTGAATCCGGCATGGGCTAAACCTGACGCACTCGCTGCCAGGCAGGCGGCGGCCAGCCAGTATGAGCTTTTCATCTGCTGCTCCCGGGACATCCAGTCCCATTCTCTAACTCGGCGATTAAAAGAAGTCGCTCTGAATGAACCCGAAATCCATCAATTCCGCATCTTTGACCGGGTTGAAACCGTCCAGCGTATTTTTCGCCGTCAGCGGCACGGGAGGGCTGCGCAAGGCGTTGGCCTTGTCGTAACCGGGGCCGACGATGGCAAAGACAATGCCGTTCCAACCTTTGACAAAGTCGTCGTGCTTGTAGCGTTTGTGGCCGAGTACCGGGTCACCGATGTAGACCCAATCCTTGTCCGAACGCTGCAGGACGACGAAGTGCTTGTAGCCGCGAATGTCCATCAGGACCACCACCGGAATGGTCACCGCTTCGAGTTTCTCGGGCGGGATCCGGTAGCCACGGGCGCGCATGCCGATGCTTTCTACGTAGCGCTTCATGTCGAGCATGGAGAAACCCTGGGTTCGCACCAGGTCCTGGTCAGCGTTGACCAGCATGCCTTTGATGATGTGCTCCTCATCGACGTCGAGCCAATAGGCCTGGCGCAGAACCGTTGCCAGTGCAGCAGCGCCGCAGCTGAAATCGGTTTTCTGTTCGACGATGTCGGCAAACTTGCGCTCACGAATGCTTTGCACGTCCTTGTAGACCAGCACGCCACCCGGCAGGGCAGCCACGGGCATCTGGGCTGCCTGAGTCAGGCCGCACAGACAAAGCAGAGCGAAGAGGGCAGGAGTCCGCATGATCGAATACGCCTTGTGGAACCGAGGAAAAAGCCCCGTTACCGGGGCTTTCGTTTCGATCGCGATTACATGCAGGCTTTGCAACCTGCGGCGATGGACAGCGAGTTGCTTTGTTGGTTGGCGACACCCGCCGAGACGTTAACTCCACCGTTGCCAGAGAAGTTGTTCATCGAGTTGCTCATGTTGGCGTTATTGACGACTGGGGTTTTCCAGCCATCTTTGGTCAGCACTTGTTGGGTGGTGACGCCAGCGAGGCCAAAGCTGCCCACGGCTTCGAACTTGGCTTTCTGATCATCGTTGCCGCCGTGGCCGCCGCCACGGTTACCCCAACCGCCATGGTTGTCGTCTTCGATGGTCGCGGTGCCTTTGGCTTTGAACACGCCAGCGGCTGCATAGGTACCGGTGAGGGTGTCGGTTTTGTAAGCCTGCACGCCTTTGTTTTCCACGACCAGGCCAGTCGAGGACTGGTTGGCAGAGGCAGCAGCCTGCGCTACGCGACCGCCGGAAACAGCGATGGCGAGGTTGTTTTTCTGTTGGTTGAAGTTGCCGGAGCTCACGTTGATGCCGATGTTACCGGAACCGTTGTTGCCGGCATTGTTGAGCGTGGCGTTGTTGAAGGTGGACGAGTTTTTCACGTAGTTGTTGTTGTTCACCTGAGTCGCGCTCGAGGCTGCAACAGCGTTGCCGAAGATGAAGCTTTCGTCAGCGGTGGCCAGCGCCGCAGCGTTGTCCTGCTGGTTGCCGTCGCCGGCAGCGACGTTGGCGCCCATATTGCCGTTGGAGCCATTGAGCGAGTCGCTGGCATTGGCGTTGTTCAGGGTGCCCTGGTTTTTCACCACGTTGCCGTCGCTGTTTTGCGCGTCGAGTACAGCGGCGCCGGCGCCTGCGGTGATCTGCAGCAGTTGTTCAAGATTTGGACCTTGTGGCTGGCCGTGACCATTGCCGTGCCCGTTACCATGACCGTTGTTGTCACCACGGCCGCCAGCCTGTGCTGCCATTGCCATCACTGCTGCGAGTGCGAAAACCAGTGGTTTGAGAGCCATTGTAGGTTTCATGGTTGTTTCTCCGTCGTGCTTATTAGTTGGGTTAAGTGTTGTTACTTTTCCAATTGCACTGTGTTTGGGTCAGTCAGCGACCCGGATGCTCAGGGTGTTAGCCATGCGGTTCCCCACCCCGGCACTCTGGTTCACCTGGATTACCCCGCGGCTGCCGGTGAAGGCCTGATCACTTGTCGTGACCTGGCGACTGCCGGGTGAGGTACCAGTTGCTCCTGAGCTCGGTAAAAACGCCACGTTCTGTTGCGAAAGGGCGCTGTCGTCAATGCTCTGCGGGCCGGCACTGATGCTGACGCGCGTCACGTTGGCCATTTGATTGTTGGCACCGGCACCCTGGTTCACACCGAGGATGCCGTTGCCATTGCTGAAAGAGTTGCCGCCGATGTTGGCGCTGGCGTCGATGGCGCGGCTGGCGGGCGTGTCGATGTTCTGCCTGACGCTGGTGGTGGCGTGGGACTCGGTGCCGATGGCGATCGCTTTGGTGTTGGCTTGCTGCATCTGGTCACCGGCGGCCTGGTTGACGTTGAAGTTGCCGCGATACTGGGCACCGGAATTCTGGATATTCGCCTGGTTGACTGAAGCCGGATCGGCCATGGCGCTGGTGCAGCCGAGCAGGGCGAGAAGCAGCAGGGTGCGATTCATGTCATTGGCCTCCGGCCATGCGAGTCAGAGGCGCCAGCCCGGTGCTCATTGCCCGGTTGACTGTGTTGGAGATCGACGCGCCAGAACCGCCGCCGCTACCAGTGCGCATGCCGGGCAGGCCGTTCTGATTGGTCAGGGTGTTCATGCCGGGCAGGTTGGAGGTGGGCGTGGTCATGTTGCCGCGAATCGACGAACCGCTGGCGACGCTGGCGAAATCGCCGTCGCTGAGTTCGGTGCTGCTGAGGGTCTGGTTGATCCGCGCCGAAGGGTTGGCGTTGACCGTGGTCGGATAGGGGTCTTTGCCACCATTGCGGCCGATCGGGATGGGCTGAACGTCGCGGTTGAGAACGATCACGCCATTGCCTTCGGCTTGCACGCTGACGCTGATCAATGCGCTGGCGGCTGATCCGATCAGCAGGAGGCAGGTCAGGCTTTTATTGAAATTCCCCACGGCTGCAATTCCTTCTTCAGTGGGCTGGGTGATTCAGCGTTGTGAAGGAGAGAGCGAAAGCTGTGCCGGATTTGGATTGTCTTGTTATTTCAATGGCTTGGGCGATATGAGCGGATGGCTCTGGTCGCTACTGTTTCACCAGTGATACACGCCGAGGATCGCTTGAGTGCCAATTGGCTTTGCAAAGCTCTGGATCAAGGGTTTGCGCCGATGTGTTTCAGCGGCGTAACAGGTGAGGTGACGCAGTGATGAACAGCGTTTGGATGGGGGCTTTGCGCGCTCGGGACTGTTTCAAAAACGGACAGATTGCGCGAATTGCCTGCTTGCTGGCTTATTCGGCCAGCAAACGCTCGACCGCCGCAAAGGCTTGCGTCTGGCGTTCGGCCCAATTGCCTTCGATCACTTGCATCGGCTGTTGATGCTGGATCAGCCACGCGCGAGTGGCTTCGTAGAACGCCATGCGATCTTCAAGAGCCGGTTGGCAGCGCTGGCCGTCTTCGGCCCAGTCGACCTGTTGCGGCGACAGCAGCAGGTGCAGATCGTAATGGCGGGCGAGCAACTCGGTTTCCAGCCAGTCCGGGCAGTCACCAAACAGAGTCTGGCTCCAGAGGATGTTGCTCAGAAGATTTGTGTCGAGGATCAGTAGTGCGGGTTGTCTGGCCCGCGCCTGATCTTCCCGGTGCAACTGACCCCGAGCGATGGCGGGGATGTCGGCCAGGCAGGTGTCGCGGGGGTTTTCTTCAATAAACCGGCGCACATATTCGTCAACGCGCACGCCGCCGAAACGCTGCTCCAATCCTGCCGCCAGCCAGCTCTTGCCGGTGGATTCCGGGCCGGTGAGGACCACGACTTTCATGCGCGCAACGCCGGATCGGCGCGCCACTCCCGCCAGCCTTGCACGGCGAGCAGGGTAAACAGCGCATAGAGCGCGGCAGTCAGGTACAGGCCTTTATAGATGAACAGGCCAACAAAGATGACATCGAGGACAAACCACAGCGCCCAGCATTGCAGGCGTTTTTGCGCCATCCATAGTTGCGCGACCAGACTGAACCCGGTGAGCGCGGCATCGAGCCACGGTTGTGCAGCATCGGTCCAGTGCGCCATCGCCGCGCCCAGCAACAGGCTGCCGATTGCGCCGATACCGAGACCGAGCAGAATCGAGCGAGTGTCGAGGCGGCTGACTTCGCGTCCGTCGTGCATCGTCCCGGCGCGGGTCCATTGCCACCAGCCGTAGACTTGCAACGCGGCGTAGATCACTTGCAGCAACATGTCCGAATACAGCTTCACCTCAAAGAAGATCCAGCTGTAGAGCAACACCATGACCAGCCCGATCGGCCAGCACCATGGATTCTGTTTGACCGTCAGCCACACGGCGATGACACCGAGGGCAGCGGCGAACAGTTCAAGCCCGGACATGAGTGATCCTTGGGGAATGAAAGAAGGGGGCGGATTGTACTGCATTAGTCAGATCAAAAGCCCCTCACCCTAACCCTCTCCCAGAGGGAGAGGGGACTGATTGGGGGATGCTTTTGAGCTGCGCCGGTTTGAACGATCTTCGTTGAATCCATAATCGACTCGATTGTTCAGGTCGATGTATGAGGCCAGACACCTCGGTCGGCTCCCTCTCCTCGGGGAGAGGGCTGGGGTGAGGGGTGGGCTCACCTCGGTGATCGGTCAGACGCGGAACTGGCGCAGCAACCCGTTGAGCTGTTCGCTCAGTTGCCCAAGGCGCAGGCTGGCTGCACTGGATTGTTCAGCCGCTAATGCGGTGCTATGTGACAACCCGGCCGCCTGGGTGACGTTCTGATTGATGTCCTCAACCACATGGGCCTGTTGCAACGTGGCGCTGGCGATCGAGGCATTCAGTCCGTTCAGATTGCGCAACGCCTGGCCAATTGCATTGAGGCTGGCCCCGGCCAGTCCCGCCTGTTCAATGGTCAGTTGCGATGCCTTGCTGCTGTCGCCAATCACCTTCACCGCAGCCTCCGAGTGGTTCTGCAGGCGCTCGATCATCGACTGAATTTCCGCCGTCGACTTCTGCGTACGCTGGGCCAGCAAGCGCACCTCATCGGCCACCACGGCAAACCCGCGACCTTGCTCACCCGCACGCGCCGCTTCAATTGCCGCGTTGAGTGCCAAGAGGTTGGTCTGCTCGGCAATCGAGCGAATCACTTCCAGTACGCTGCCAATCTGTGTGCTCTCGGCCGCCAGCGTGCGGATCACTTCCACCGCCTGATCGATCGTGTCCGAGAGCTTGTCGATCTGTTGCAGGCTGCCATCAATGTTGATCTGGCCCTGTTGTGCCTGCGCTTCGGCATCGCGCATTTCTGCGGCGGCGTGTTCGGCGTTTTTCGCCACGTCCTGCACGCCGTAGGTGACTTCATTGATCGCCGTCGCCACCAGCTCCATCTGCTGCGATTGCTGCTGACTGCGCTGCTGTGCCTGCGAGGCATCGTTGCCCAGTTCACTGGAGGACTGGCCCAGAGCGCTGGCCGACACCTGCAAGTCACCAATCACCCGGCGCAACTTGGCCGTGAAGGCATTGAAGTGATGGGCAAGCTCGGTGACCTCATCCTTGCCATGGGTATCGAGGCTGCGCGTCAGGTCGCTTTCGCCACTGGCAATGTTGGCCATGGCGTTCACGGTTTCCTGCAACGGACGGACGATGCTGCGGGCGATCAGGATCACCAGCAGCGCCATGATCAGCGCAATCGCCAGACCGATCACCGAAGCCTTGATCATCTGCTCCTGGAATTCTGCCTGGACATCGTCGACGTACACACCGGAGCCGATCACCCAGCCCCAGGGTTCGAACAGCTTCACGTACGAAGTCTTCGCCACCGGGTCAGTCGCGCCCGGCTTCGGCCAGCGGTAATTGACCATGCCCGCGCCTTTGGCCTTGGCGATGGCAACCATTTCGTTGAACACCGCAAAGCCGTCCGGGTCGCGGATCGCCGAGAGGTTCTGGCCTTCGAGTTTGGGGTTGGTCGGGTGCATGACCATCACAGGCGTGAGGTCATTGATCCAGAAGTAATCGTTCTGGTCATAGCGCAGACCACGGATCGCGGTCAGCGCCTGCTTTTGCGCCGAGTCCCTGGTCAGGGTGCCGGCGGTCTCCAGCCCTTGGTAATACGTGAGCAGGCCGCTGGCGGTCTGCACCACATGCTGGGTTTTCTGCGCCTTGGCGTGGTAGAGGTCGTCGTGGATCTGCTTGAGCATCAGCACGCCCAAGGTCAGCAACATGACCACCGCCACAATCAAGATGAGCCACAAGCGTCGGCTGATCGACACACTGCGCAAGCTGTTCATAACGCTGTCACTCCGGATTCTTGTTCTTGTAATAAACGATCGCCAGCATCCAGCCACAGCTGAGTGCTCGGGACTGCGCCAGGCAAGCCAGCCAACGCGCAGAGCGCTATTGAGGCTTGTCTGTTAGGATTTCGGCCCCGCACGCGAAAACCTGAATCCGGTTTTGAAATTTCACGGAATTTTTACCGTTTCGTCTGGATCCTGTGCGCGCGGAATCGGTACAGCTTTTACCGGCTACGCTGAACGCAGTGAACGCTAAAAATACTATCGGGGCATGCCGTCGCGCATCGCTCTCTGGGGGATTGATGGATCTTTGGACTGCCTTGCAGGCACTGATACTAGGAGTTGTAGAGGGGCTGACGGAGTTTTTGCCCATTTCGAGTACCGGACACCAGATCATCGTCGCCGACTTGCTGAACTTCGGCGGCGAGCGGGCCATGGCGTTCAACATCATTATTCAGCTCGGCGCGATCCTCGCGGTGGTCTGGGAGTTTCGCCGCAAGATTCTCGACGTGGTGATCGGCCTGCCGACCCAGCCGAGCGCACGGCGTTTTACCGTCAACCTGCTGATCGCGTTTTTGCCGGCGGTGGTGTTGGGGGTGATCTTTGCCGACCTGATCCACGAATACCTGTTCAACCCGATTACCGTGGCTGCTGCGCTGGTGATCGGCGGGATCGTCATGCTGTGGGCCGAACAGCGCCAGCATGAAGTGCACGCTGAAACCGTCGACGAGATCCGCTGGACCGATGCCCTGAAAATCGGTTTCGCACAGTGCCTGGCAATGATTCCCGGCACCTCGCGCTCCGGCTCGACAATCATTGGTGGCTTGCTGTTCGGCCTGTCGCGCAAGACCGCCACGGAATTTTCGTTCTTCCTCGCCATGCCCACCATGGTCGGTGCGGCGGTGTACTCGGGCTATAAATACCGCGACCTGTTCGTGCCGGCGGATTTCCCGGTGTTCGCGATTGGTTTCGTCACGGCGTTTATCTTCGCCATGATCGCCGTGCGCGGTTTGCTCAAGTTCATCGGCAGCCACAGCTATGCGGCGTTCGCCTGGTACCGGATTGCGTTCGGCCTGTTCATTCTGGCGACCTGGCAGTTCGGCTGGGTGGACTGGTCGGCGGCCAAGCCATGAACGATTCGCGCGCGCACCGCCCGCAAGGACGGCCTTCGGGCGGGCGCCTTCAGCAGGTGAAGTTGAAGCTGGTGGTGCTGCTGATCGTCTGCGCGCTGCCGCTGTTCGGCTCGCTGTCGATGTGGCTGAGCGGCATATCGCGGCTGCCGTTGGCGGCGTACGGGATTGTCAGTGTGCTCGCGTTCTTTCTGTACTGGGCCGACAAGCGCAAGGCCCGCGCCGATGCCTGGCGCACGCCGGAAAACATCCTGCATGCGGTGGAGCTGGCCGGCGGCTGGCCGGGTGCATTGATCGCGCAGCAGGTATTCCGGCACAAGACGCGCAAAGTGTCGTTCCAGATTCTGTTCTGGGTGATCGTGCTGCTGCACCAGGTGTTCTGGATTGACCAGATTTTTCTGGGTTCCAACCTGTTGTCTTTGATCTAAAGAACACACTTACCCCTGTAGGAGTGAGCCTGCTCGCGATAGCGTCTTTTCAATC